>NZ_VOZV01000059.1:0-8515 GCF_013419565.1 Acinetobacter sp. YH12072
TGATGCCATTTTTCTTTATACTGTCACTGAGGCAGGTTGGACATTTGATTTCTAGAGTTATTCGCATTTCTCTATTTTATCAAAATTCAACCTGCTTTGTTTCAGCATACTTTTTGAAACACCACCAGATTATTTTTATTTATTATTCGGACGGATCATCCCGATCTCGTCGGCCTCAGTATTTAAATAACTGCCCAACATACTGTACGGCCTAAATATAATTGTTATCTATCCATTTTATAGGATGTATAACAAAAAACTACAGTTGACCCGACCGATACCGCAGGCCATAAAAAAACCCGGCTTAACCGGGCTTGAATAAGGAAATTTTGATTAGCTGCTACGCAGTTTGCTTTCACCTTCTTCCGGGTCATCTTCATCATCGTAAACATAGGCCATACAGCCCCAGCCATCATATTCACCCTGAAATTCAGCAGCAATTCTGGTAAACCATTGTTCCAGATCGACAATATTTTCATAGGTAGGTTGCATATAGACATGAATGGTAATTGTCCATTCCAGCGTATCGCTCTCCTCATCCTGATATAGGCTTATCTTTTGTTCTTCTTTGAGTAAATGCAATGCACAGCGGTCAGCCTGCTCTTCACTATTAAAGGCTATCGAGAATTCTATTTCATGGTCGTCCTGCAGATCATCACCATCCTGATACATTTGCCACAGTACATGACCATTTTCATCGTCAGGGAATTTGTCATAATCGCGTGCCATAGAGATATCCTTATTATGATGTTTTATTATTCGATTCAGCTTAACTTATTTTATTTGAATTATCGAGTACAGAATATGAAAAAAAATTGAATTTCTCTAAATAACCAACTGAATTTTATCAATATAAATTTAAGAATTTGAAAAAAAAAGCTGCATTTTCATCTAATTAAAAATACCTGCATATCAATCTGCAGATTAAAAAATTTCATCGGTTGATCTGGATTTTTTAATTGTAGTTAGGAAGCGATCACTGCAGATGGCTCAGACTCTTGATTCTGTCGTAACTGTAGTAAAACGGCGGCGAATTTAAGCTCTTCCAGACGTAAGTTCAGATAGGACTCCTGAATCATGGCCTGGCTCAAGCTTTGTCCTTTATAGTTCATCAGGCGATAATCATCTTTTAAGGATTGCAGCATTTCACCCAGATTATGAGTATTTAACTGGGACAAATAGAATTCTGCCCTGCTATTAAATGCCAGACTCAAAATCTCGATGGTGCTCTTGCGACGATCCTCATCGACATAATTACAGCTGGCCACCTGCTGCTGTTCTTTGGCCTGCTCAATCTGTGTTCTGATAGTCAGTAAATGCCGGGCTGCATCAGTATCGTTGTAGCCACTAATGAGCTGATCCAGAAGCTGCGTGACCGGCAGATCAAAACCATGTTGATAGCCCTTGATCTTATGCTCGAGAGCTTCAACTACTTCTTGCAGTCGCTGTTGTTCTTTAGCCTGCTGATAATAAGCCTGTAAAGCTTTTCGAGCCTGTCGCTCAATATCAGCTTCGGCCTGAGTCTGTAAATTCTGTAAATACGCTTTGACCTGAGCGATATAGGCTTTGAGATCATCCAGCATAATGGAAGCATCAAGCTTGGTTACTTCTACGAAATTTTCGGCCTGCAAGCTGCGGTTAATAATGTATTGTTCGATGTCACAGATATCCTGATATTGTTTATATTTATTCAGTTCAGTTCTGGCACTTCCCAGTTGCATCCGTAGCTGGGTCATTTCATAATTTAATTCATCAACTTGTGTTTCATAATCAGCCAATTTACTGCGTGAATGATCCAGATTTTCCTGTAAGGACTGAATATTGTTTCTTGATAATTTCAGGCTATTGAATACCCATAGTAATACAATGATTAAAACACTTGCGAGAACAAAGAGCGCGCCACTTAGCATCATCCTGTCCCTTACCCCTTGCACCATATATAGGCACTAAAAAATTAAAAATTTATGATGTTTTAAAGTTATTTTGCATAATTTAATGATGAGAATCAAAGATAAAAAATGACCATAAACATTTAATATAATTGATCTTTTAAATGATTTTTTCACCTATAAAACCTTAATATTTTTTGCCTATCAATTTACTTAAAATGAATCTGTTGGTGATAATCAATTAAAGGGGTTTTTATTTTTATATCGAATGTTATAAGAACAAACCCCTGAGAGACTGCAAATCTTGATAAAAACTGAATAAAAATAGATAGATCAAACAGTTAAACTAAAGATAAAGTGATAAAGTCCCTTAAATGATTCCTGAAATTTTTCCGGGTACACTTTTTTAATTTCAAAAAATCATTACTTGATAAGACATGATTCAGAACATAATTTTTCTAGAAAACTGCTTAAATTCAACTCCATAATTTTCCGATGACTGAAATAAATTCTGACATTTCTGTTGCAGCTTACTAAAATTTAAATATTTATCAGAATCCATATTCATTTTTTGAATGCTTAAATTTTACTAAAATGGTGCAGGTGCAAGAATTTCAACTTTATGACCACTCAAGGGTTGAGTAAAAGTCAGTTCACTGGCATGCAAGGCCATGCGATTAAGAGGACTACGCGTTGGTTCCGGATGATAGATTTTATCGCCCGTAATTGGATGACCGATATGCAGCATGTGGACTCTGAGCTGATGTGAACGCCCAGTAATTGGCGTTAGCAATACCCGGCTGATGTCTTGCTCAGGCAGATATTCCAGCCGTTGATAGAGTGTTTTGGCAGCTTTACCCAGTTCAAAATGCACCATTTGCCGTGGGCGATTTTCCCAGTCAGTAATCAAAGGTACATCGACACTGCCCTCGGTCTGAATTTCTCCCTGTACCAGCGCAATATAGTGCTTACTAACTGTACGTGCCTGGAACATTTTACTAACCGCCACTTCGGCATCGCGATGTTTGGCAAACATCAGGATGCCAGACGTTGCCATATCCAGACGATGGGTAATTTTGGCATTCGGATAACGTTCTAGCACACGTAGATAAGCACTGTCATGATGCTCAGGCAAACGTCCCGGAACCGACAACAAACCGGCGGGCTTCTCAATGACGACCAGATCATCATCTTCATACAGAATATGCAATGGGTCTTGAGGCGGCGCGTAGACAAAGTTGTCGTTAATAGGCATGTGCTTTAAGCATTCAGGAGAAAACGCGCAAAATAACAATGTCAGGGAATACTGTCAATCCAGCCCTGTTACAGAATCAGTGCCTGACTAAGCTTTGGACGCTGCACTGATGGGAGATACTGAATGACCCGACTGATACTGGGTTTTCAGACTGTCGAGATCTTCATTTAAGAATGCCATAAGATATTGCTGAACCTGTGACATAGTCAGACTACGGAATGACACATAGTCTTTGTTCTTCAGGCTAAACAGTCCCAGAATTTTATGTTGAGCTTCGACTTCAATATCACTTTCCAGCCTGAACTCAAGCTGACCTGACGGCGCCAGTTCATTCAGTGTGATCTGAATCGACTGTTCAGCATCGGAGTCTGTTACGGTAAAAGTGGTAATGGCGGCTTGCATCTGTAATTGTAAAACCCGTAACTGTTGCCAGTTAATGGACTTGAAAGTAGAGAGAATTTCTTCTGCCGATAAGCTGCCTAGCTGCTCTGCTTCGTCTTCTTCTTGATGCGGATAACTGATTTCTAATTCATATTTTTTCATGGGACGTGCCCCTTTCTTATATGCAAAATTATCATAGCATTCTGTTTTATTTTTCAAGGATATAATTTGTGAGCAAATATTAAACATATTATACTTTAAATTATTTATATCAAATACTTATAAACAACCAGCGACATTAGAGTAGTATTTAAACATAAAATAGTCGAAAGCTATAGGCTGTAAATAAAATAGATTAGATATGTGATTAAAATAGTATTTATTTGAATCTCAAATAAATTTAAAGCTATTTAAAGAAGAATATAAGTGACTGGGTAAGGAAGGTGTTCAACAGTTTGGAGGAGAAGATTGTTTTTATGAGAGGAGAAAATTTTGAGGGTGTTGGGAAAACATCTTGATGGTTTACTTCAACTATCACTCTTTGTAAGAAATGATCTTATAGCCTATAAACTTTTGGTCTATAGCGTCCTAAGCCGAATCGAGACCTTTTGGGTTCGTACTGCACTCGCGTTTTGCGCCACTCACAGCATGCTACTCTTTTCGATCCCATCACACCCTTGAGATATATAGTAGCCAAGCTGCGGTAAAATTAATTTCCTAAGATTTTTTAATTTTCCCGATTTTTGAAAATATTTTTCTTTAAATATATTTGAAGAAGAATTTTTTACCTTTCACCTCAAAATAAAGATCTTTTATTGCAGAAAGAGCAGAATTACTGGAATTTATCTTCATGTAAAACCTCATTCTGCTCTAAATTTTTTAGACCCCTCTATTCAGCTTTCCAGCCATTTAATCAGCCAGATAATAATCCACTGTAGAAACCACACGAACTTTCTTTAGATAAGGCGTATTGCTGTCACGGTCCTCAATGCTAAACAAACCTTGATTGGCAGTTTTGATTTTCCCGAGACGGCTTTGAGAATCCGCGGCAAACTTTTCTGCCACACTGCGGGCATTTTGCGTGGCTTCTTCAATCATGGCTGGTTTGATGTCATTCAATTTGGTAAAGATATATTCCGTTCTTTGCCCGGAATCATCACCACCAAAAGCAATGCCCTTTTTACCCAGAGCGACCAGACGGGTTTGCGCTGCACGGACTGCATCAATATTGTGGGTATAAACCGTAATGGTCTGATGCGCGGTATAACGTAAGGCAACATTGGCATCACCGCCGTATTGCTGGGCATATTTATCTGTAGTGACTGGAGAACCGGTGGTAATTTCTTCTGCCTTAAAACCCTCACCTTTTAAGAAAGCCTGAATTTGCTGGGTTTGCAGCTCCATGGTGTCATACAGTTCGGTCAGATCCTGACTGCCGCCACTAAAACGGATCGGCCAGACGGCGACATCGGCTTTCACTTCACGTTCAGACAGCCCTTTTACGGAAACAATCCGCTCATACTGTTTAATCTTGACCGCACTATTGCCCAAAATGAATCCGGCGATAATCATTCCCAAGCCGATCAAAGCCCCTAAAATCAAGGCAGGTTTAAACTGATTCATTGATCCGAACTCCTTTTCCATATTGTTATCCTGTTTCGAGCATTATAAGCCTTAAACTGCTCTGTGTAATGCTGATGCGACTATCAGTTTTATTTATTCCTGGAACTTTGGAAAGTTTTATCTCCTAACTTTTCCCCATCAAATATAGGGTAATTAGCGGAACCAGATTGAACAGGAATATCCCGACTTTATAAATGGCCATGCCGCTATAGTGAATGGCATCAAAAGTTGGATCTGAGAGCTGAAACCATTGACCATGCAATCGTTTCACCCAGTCTCGTGCAGACAATCAGCAAAAACCAGAGCATTAAAATGCTGTAATTCAAAGCCAATGTATAAAGTAAAAACCGACACCAGAAATCGAGATTCATAGTGATTCCCTGCCTGTAGAGCCATCTATCCTTAAGTTAACAGATTGATCAAATGTTCAGGAACTGCTGATTTGTATCTGTGATCTAAAGGGAAATGGTTTAAATATTTTCAGCTAAAAGTTTCAGTTCTCACTTCCAGCGATCACTTTTTAGCGTACAAACAGATGACGGGTATGATGATTGATATAGGCATTTAAGCCATCACCATACTGGGCCAGCTGTTTCATATTTTCCACATGCTGATAGCCCGTACTGCTATAACTATAGGTATACACTTTCGAAGTTTTCTTAAATTGAACCCGAATAAACTCATTGCCAATCTCATAATTGGCCACACCCGAGTCATGATTGAGATCAAGATAATGTTGCAATTGAGCAGCCCTAAACATGATAAATCTATAGTTTTATATGGGGTCAAATTGATCATTTTTCAAACAGGATAAATGATAAAACCCACTGTATAGCGGGTTTTAAATGACGACCAATATGTCTATAAATCTCATTCTGTACAGCACTTATGACAGCCCTCTACTTTCTCCCTCGGCCAGTTCATTCTTGCGCGTTTATAAGCCAGATCATAATTAGCAAAATATCCAATCAGAATCTGGTTATCAAATTCTGGCAGGTCTTCACAGCCTCGTGTTGCGTTATGAATATAGTGCACGCCTTGGGCAGACTCTTGTTCATCTACAATAAATTTAATCATTTATAGTTCCCCTAATATTGTTTTTATAAAGTTCAACCACAAATAAAACCATACAAAAATTATGCCTTTTATAATCCCATAATAAAATTATGTCTTTTTTGAATAAAAATCAAGCAATTTAATGAACAAGATGAGGGCCTTTCTTTAAGCAAATATTTCATTAAGAATGAGTGATAAATATTTATTTATCTGATTCTTATAAGGCGGAATTTTCTAGCTTGTTTTTCTTTTTTAGACGTATCCAGCGAATTGCCATGATGGCTAGCATTACAACCAGCAAGGCAGCTAGCACTGGCAAAAGCAATGACAGAATGGATAACAGAATAGCCCCGATCCACTCTCCGGTTGAGAGTACGGGATTCGCAACACCGCCTGTAGTGGCAGTTGATAGTCCACGTGCTGCAACACTGCTCAGTTGCACGGCCCCTGCTGTTCCGCCACCGACAATAATCGCTGCGGCCCAAGCTGCAAACTGGGACATTTCTCCACTGCTGGCAGCCATCGTGGTCAGAGTTCCGGCCAGTATGGCAGCAGGCGTTGCAATTGTATCGATGGCATTGTCCACCCAGGGAATATAATACGCAGCGATTTCACAGAGGGTCGCGATGGCTAAAGCCAGGCAGACTGCCGGCATGGCCAGCCATTCAAAACCGGTCATCGGTTCAAACCAGCCCATCAATGCGGCAATACTCATTATCAGCAAAGGCACAAAAACACGGAAACCAGAGGCTGCACTCAAGCCGATACCGATACATAAACCGAGGATTGTTTCCATGCTGCTTGCCCTTGAGATTTAAGCCATTTTTATAATGTAAATTATACGCTAACAAAAAAGCCCTATAGGGTGATAGGGCTTTTATTTAAAACAGGATCTTCTGTTTTGAATATCGTGTGCTTAGGCAACCTTATCGTTATATTGGGTGCCGAGGCATTTGGTACACGGTGGTAGTCGGTCTGTACCAATTTCTAAGAAGACGCGATGTCCGCATTGAACACAAAAATAGAAACCTGTTCCCGGTTTTGAGCCAGCTGTAACCATCTTTGTTCTCCGTTGTTTTAGAAAATGGTCTAAGCAGTATAACTCTGTTGTGATGAATGTCTATTGTCCATTTTTGTAAATGATAGTGTCGTTAAAGCTAAGTGTTATTTTTATTTGTGATCTAATGATATTTCGTCGCTGTGCCTAATCACTTTCACTTTCTATGATAAATAGCTTGATAGCATTGGAATAAATGGAGCTAAGAAAGTATATATAGTCACATGATTAGAGAGAAAACTCATTAGCTCACCATATTGGGAAGTATATTCTGGTGTTCCAATTGAGGTTCCTAATTTTTCAATTCTTAGTTCTAGATCGCTAACTAACTCTTCCTCGATTTCAGATTTTCTCAAAGTACTTAATAAATCTAGAAACTCTTGAGGAATTTGAGAGTTATTAATTTCTTGATGGATAGTGCTGTGATGATTTCCTGAAGCTAAGTTTTGAACATTACCAGCAATATTAAAATTAAAAATCTGGGTGACTTTTTCTTGAGGAATCGGATTAGAATTCAATGCAGCTTCACCTGCTTGCGGATTTAACAGCTCAATTTCTAAAGCAAAATTTAAGATTTTTGTTTTTACTGTATCTATTATTCCTACTACAGCTGAAGCAGGTATTACTTTCCAAGCTTGCATACAATTATAACCCTCATACATCTTAGAACCGTAATGAGCAATAATCGCTGGATTCCAATCTTGAGTTAAGACCTCACTTTCATTATTTGTTAAACTCTCAAGGGTTGCAATAGGACTAAAAAAATATGCTTTTGATAAACTTTTTTGAAGTTGCTCTGGCAAACTGTAAGTCAACATATCTGCATTATTTAAAGCACTTCCAAAAGCACCTGCAAAATGGCCTTTTGAATTAACATTTAAGATTCTATAGTCAGGTACATTTTTTGGGTCTTGTGGATAGCCTTGCAATTCGAAGCTAATCCAATTCTTAAAATCTTCATTACCCAATCTATAAGCTAATATTTGACATTTTCTTAATAAATCTGAAATCTTAGCATTTGAGTTTATAGCATCAATTTGTATCTCTCTTAAAAGTGACATTTTATTCTCTAAACAATTTCAACAACTTTAATCCACCCCAACCCCTCTTTAAAAAGAGGGGAACTTCCCATTGCTGTCCCACAATTTTTCACAAGAGGAAGCTCAAATGAGCTTCCTCTTGTTTTATGGGTATTTTATCGGGTGAAAATAAAGCTTTTAAAGTTCTTCTTTCAAACAAATTCACTTGAATTAT
>NZ_VOZV01000060.1:0-8373 GCF_013419565.1 Acinetobacter sp. YH12072
TAATGGAAAAATCTAAAAGGTATGTTTTACCGAAAAAAAGAAGTAGAAACTACCCACGAGTTGTGAAAGGGAAACCACAGAAATACCCAAAAAAATGCCAGTCAATCTCTTAACTGACTGGCATTACCTCAAGTGAGGGGATTTTTTCTTATCTAAATTAGAGGAATCTTAAACCACTGAATCATCCAGATTTGGCGCTAACCAACGTTTCGCTTCATCCAGTGTCCAGCCTTTACGCTTCGCATAATCTTCCAGTTGATCACCAGAAATTTTACCTACGTTAAAGTATTCAGTTTCAGGGTTTGCATAATAGAAACCGCTGACTGATGAAGGTGGCCACATCGCAAAACTAGAAGTCAGGTAAGTACCCATTTTCTCAGTAGTTCCTAACCAGTCGAACAATGGTGCTTTTTCAGAATGTTCAGGACAAGCAGGGTAGCCCGGTGCAGGACGGATGCCGACATATTTCTCTTTGATCAATTCATCATTGTCCAGAGTTTCGTCAGCCTGATAGCCCCAGAACTCTTTACGGATGCGCTGGTGCAGATGCTCTGCAAAGGCTTCCGCAAAACGGTCACCCAAGGCTTGAACCATAATCGCATTATAGTCATCACCTTTGGCTTTATATTCCTGAGATAATTCTTCCGCACCGAAGATCGAAACGGTAAAGCCACCCAGATAATCCTGAGCCACATCTTTAGGCGCAATAAAGTCAGCCAATGAGTAGTTAGCCTTACCGGTTACTTTGTCAGACTGCTGACGCAAGTGCTCGAATGTATGTGTGATATTGCCAGCTTCATCAGTCACCGCAACCGTATCTGAACCGGTACGATTCGCAGGGTAGATACTGAAAGTTGCACGCGCATCGAAACGTTTATTTTCAATGATGTCTTTCAACATCGCTTGCGCTTGTGCATACAGGTCACGTGCTGCTTCACCCACGACTTCATCTTCAAGGATTTTCGGGAATTTGCCCGCAAGACTCCAAGAAATAAAGAACGGTGTCCAGTCAAAGTATTCCACCAAGGTTTCTAAAGGATAGTTGGTGAAAGTTTGTGAACCGATGAAGTTTGGTTTAAATGGTGCATTCTTATCGAAGTCGATTTTAAAACCATTTTCAACCGATTCAGCATAAGACAGTTTCGCTGCTTTCGGCTGCTTGTTGGCAAGACGGATACGAATTTTTTCATAATCCGCTGCATAGTCTGCTGCCAGTTTTGGCTTCATCTCGGCAGAAAGCAATTGAGTCGCTACACCGACGGCACGAGACGCATCAGCTGTGTAATACACGCCATCATTCTGGTATTGAGGGGCAATCTTCACAGCAGTATGCGCTTTAGAAGTCGTCGCACCACCAATCATCAATGGAATATTAAAGCCTTTACGCTGCATTTCTTTGGCAACGAAAACCATTTCATCTAGAGACGGTGTGATCAGACCAGATAAACCGATGATATCAACTTTTTCGTCAATCGCAGTTTGCAGAATCTTTTCACATGGCACCATGACACCAAGATCGACCACGTCATAACCGTTACAGCCCAGTACTACGCCTACGATATTCTTACCGATGTCATGTACGTCGCCTTTTACGGTCGCCATCAGGATTTTACCTTTGGCTTCGCCTTGGGTTTTTTCTGCTTCGATGTACGGGTTCAACCAAGCTACGGCCTGTTTCATGACACGTGCAGATTTCACTACCTGTGGCAGGAACATCTTACCGGCACCGAACAGGTCACCGACTACGTTCATACCGGCCATTAATGGGCCTTCGATTACGTCGAGTGGACGAACAGCTTTCAGGCGAGCTTCTTCAGTATCCTGGTCGATGTAAGTGGTAATACCTTTAACCAGTGCATATTCAAGACGCTTTTCAACGCTTTCATTACGCCATTCAAGGTTTTCTTCCGCTTTTTGTGCACCACCTTGACCACGGTATTTTTCAGCTATTTCCAGCAATTTTTCAGTTGCTTCATTACCGCTTTCACCCTGATTACGGTTCAGAATTACATCTTCAACCGCATCTTTCAGGTCTTTGTCGATGTCATCGTAAATTGCTAGCTGACCAGCATTCACAATACCCATGGTTAAACCTTGCTGAATACCGTAGTACAGGAATACCGCATGGATCGCTTCACGTACCGGCTCATTACCACGGAATGAGAACGATACGTTGGAGATACCACCAGAAATCATCGCATTTGGCAGGTTCTGTTTAATCCAGCCAGTGGCTTCGATGAAATCTACAGCATAATTGTTGTGTTCTTCGATACCGGTTGCAACAGCGAATACGTTCGGGTCAAAGATAATGTCTTCAGACGGGAAGCCAACTTCATTCACCAGCACGTCATAAGAACGCTTACAGATTTGTTTTTTACGTTCAGCTGTATCTGCCTGACCATTCTCATCGAATGCCATCACAATCACCGCTGCACCGTACTGACGGCAGAGGCGGGCACGTTCTACAAACTCGTCATAACCTTCTTTCAGGGAAATCGAGTTAACAACCGCTTTACCTTGCACGCATTTCAGACCAGCTTCAATGATTTCCCATTTTGATGAGTCAATCATGATTGGCACACGAGAAATATCAGGTTCAGATGCCACCAGATTCAGGAAGTGCACCATCGCACCTTCTGAATCGAGCATGCCTTCATCCATGTTGATGTCGATGATCTGTGCACCGGCTTCAACCTGTTGACGGGCAACATCTAGTGCTTCAGCGAAGTTTTCTTCTTTGATCAGACGCAGGAATTTTTTCGAACCGGTCACGTTGGTACGTTCACCGACGTTCACGAACAATGAATCTTTGGTGATGTTAAATGGCTCTAAACCACTGAGGCGACATGCTGGTTCAATTTCAGGGACCTGACGCGGAGCAATACCCTCAACTGCTTGAGCAATCGCGCGGATGTGATCGGGAGTGGTACCACAACAACCACCGGTGATGTTGATTAGACCACTTTCAGCAAATTCTTTAATGAAAGCTGCAGTTTCTTCTGGAGTTTCATCATAACCACCGAAGGCATTTGGCAAGCCGGCATTAGGATGCGCAGACACAAAAGTATCCGCCACATCAGACACAGTTTTTACGTGTGGACGCATTGCATCTGCACCCAGTGCACAGTTGAAACCAATCGAGATCGGTTCTGCATGACGCATTGAGTTCCAGAACGCTTCCGCAGTTTGGCCCGTTAATGTACGGCCAGATGCATCAGTAATCGTACCTGAGATCATGATTGGCAATTCAGTGCCCAGTTCTTTAAACACTTCTTTCACTGCAAAGATGGCAGCTTTGGCATTTAAAGTATCGAATACGGTTTCGATCAGGATGATATCAACACCACCTTCAATCAAGGCCTTGGTTGATTCGATGTAATTCACTTTCAATTCGTCAAAAGTGATATTACGGAAGGCAGGGTCATTTACATTTGGAGAAATAGAAGTGGTTCGTGATGTCGGCCCAATCACACCTGCCACAAAACGTGGTTTTTCCGGGGTTGAGTATTTTGCACAGGCTTCTTTGGCAAGACGCGCCGCTTCACGGTTGATCTCAGGAACCAGATCTTCCATGTGATAGTCAGACATTGAAACACGGGTGCCGTTAAAGGTATTGGTTTCAATAATATCGGCACCGGCTTCAAGATACGCTTCGTGAATGCCTTGAATAATCTGTGGCTGAGTCAGCACAAGTAAGTCGTTATTGCCTTTAAGGTCGTATGCCCAATCAGCAAAACGCTCACCACGATAATCGGCTTCTTCCAATTTATGGCGTTGGATCATGGTACCCATCGCACCATCGATAATTAAAATTCTCTTGGCAAGAAGTTCTTTTAGGGTGGCAAGTGTGGACATTCAAACTTTCTCAGTAAGCATCAAAAACAGCAATAATCTTAACAGATTAGTGCGCAGTTTTCTGTAACGCTTATACAGAATGCTGGATATGCTTGATATGAAAATTTGATAAAGAAACTCAAGCCGGTATAGAAAGTTGAAAACAGATGGAAATCTGGAAATTAAAGTTCTTGATAAAAGCGTGCGACTGGAAAATAAAATGTAAGCAGCTTTCATCAGAGTGTCATATAACAAAGCTAATCTTTAATCAAATATGACAGGCTCGCAAATATGACAGCCGGGTAGGAATGATCAGATATATTGCAAAACATGAATAAAGCTGGGCGATTTAAGCGTTTTATTTTTAATAAATAATTGATTATATTTGTATATTTTTAAAATTTAGAGCATGTGGTTACAGGATAAACGGCAACGAGAAAGTCTAAAAAACTGGTTTATATGACAGCACTTTGTCATATAATTGTCACAATTTAACTGAACAATATGGGGATTCTTGAATCCTCTATTCCTGCTTGCATGAATTCTAATCAAACTCCCTTAGGTTCAGCACAACAGTCGCCTTCTGATAAGCCGGCCAATGTTCATGTGCCCACACCGAAATTTTTTATGCCGGTGTTTCTGACTCTAATTATCTCCACGCTGATCTATATCGGCTTCCAATTGACTTCAGATTTAGCTCATGTCCCACCGATCGGTCTGTATTCAATGCTTCTTTTAGGCACGGCGTTATTCATTGCGCTGGGCTTCGAATTCGTCAACGGTTTCCACGACACGGCCAATGCGGTTGCGACCGTGATTTATACCAATGCATTGTCTGCACCGGTTGCAGTCATGTGGGCAGGTTTTTGTAATTTCCTTGGGGTAATGGTGGCCAGTGGTGCTGTTGCATATGGGATCATTGCATTATTGCCTGTCGAGCTGATTATGAATGTCGGCACAGGTGCCGGTTTCGCTATGGTTTTTGCCATGCTGATTGCCGCGATTCTCTGGAATTTGGGTACCTGGTTCCTTGGCATTCCCGCTTCCAGTTCACATACCCTGATCGGTTCGATTCTGGGGGTAGGTATCATGAACTACCTGTTGAATTCAGGTGGTGGTGCTTCTGGTGTGGATATGGAACAGGTGCTGAAAGTTGGTAAAGCATTGCTGTTTTCACCTCTGATCGGTTTTGCTTTTGCTGGGGTACTATTCCTGTTGGTGAAGAAGATCTTCAGAAAGCAACTTGAACTGTTTAAGCCACCTGAAGGCAATAAGCCACCACCACCGCTGATTCGTGCCATTCTGATCTTTACCTGTACAGGTGTGAGCTTCGCGCATGGTTCAAATGACGGTCAAAAAGGTATGGGGCTGATCATGCTGATCCTGATCGGTTGTGTACCTTTGGCATATTCATTAAACAAAAATCTGGATGCAGCACATATCCAGTCTTTTGGTCAGTTGTCTGCGCAAACGGCTGATGCGATTTATCCGCAGCATGAAGATATTCCGGACGAAAAAGCACGTGCCATCATCACGACCTACATTCAAACCAAAGAATTGAATGCTGAGGTTGTTCCTGCACTGGCAAGCCTGACAGATCATTTGGGTGATAAAGTCGGTAGCTACAGCAATATTAAAGATGTCCCAGAAACACAAGTTTCAGAATTCCGTAACGACATGTACCTGAGCACCACAGCATTTAAACGTCTGGACAAAGCAGAAGCTTTACCGGCAATGAGCGAGGCTCAGGAAAAAACCGTTGATGAGTATCGAGACAACTTGGATTCATTCCTGCAATACATTCCGACCTGGGTGAAAGTGGCAACAGCCTTGGCATTGGGTTTAGGTACCATGGTGGGTTGGAAACGAATTGTCGTAACTGTCGGTGAGCGGATCGGTAAAGAGCACATGACTTATGGTCAGGGGATGTCTGCCGAACTGGTAGCCATGTCTACGATCGCTGCTGCTGATGGCTTTGGTATGCCAGTATCTACCACTCATGTCCTGAACTCTGCAGTTGCAGGTACCATGGTGGCGAACAAGTCGGGCCTAAACTTTAAAATGGTCAAATCAATTCTGTCTGCCTGGGTATTTACACTGCCAGCAACGATCTGTTTATCAGGTGGTTTGTACTGGATTCTTCTGAAAGTTTTCTAAGAAGATTCGATGTAAAAAACGCTGCTTAGGCAGCGTTTTTTTATGGGTGATTTTTATATTTCCTTGTGGAAGATAGGAGTACTCCTCTTCTGCAAGAGATGAGGGATTTAAATAAAAGATGACCCCTCCCTAACCCTCACTTGCGCTGCGCTTTAAAAGCAGTGCTTTAAAGCTTGCTCAGGAGAGGGAATTTCCATTTGGAAGTTATAGATAAATCACATGATAATCCCTCTCCCTATGGGACGAGTAGCGCCACTGCGCAAGGGGGAATTATTGAAACCTCTCTCTAACCCTCACTTGCGCTGTACTTTTAAAGCAATGCTTTAAAGCTTGCTCAGGAGAGGGAATCTTCTTGAAGATCCAAAAGAAGTATTAATTTCACAAAGAAAACACCCTCTCCCTATGGGATGAGTAACATTGCTACGCAAGGGGGTGAGGGTAAAGTAAAAATACTTTTTCACTAACCCATATTTGAGTATTACCTTAAAACTTGCTCTGGAGAGAGATCTATCTATTTAAGAAGAATTACTTCTTCAACTTCTTACCCAATAATCCCTTTGGTAATTTATCCGTTGCAAAACCATACAGCGCAGCAAAAGGCAGAGCAGTACGTGCCAGATAAGCCACACGCCATAAACCGCCATGATTTGCGCCTGACATCATCAACTCAAGTGGATGGTTGAGTTGTATATCAGGATTGGCCACAGATTCAGGATTACGTAGGTCGTGAATCCACAATGCCGCCATAATCGCATTGGTGGTTTCAGGAGCGAATGCTTCTACATCAAATAGGCTGGCACCGTTAAATGCAGCTTTCAGCAGTGGATTCTTGGTCACAGAATAAGTCGTTGTTGAAGGAGCGATATTGATGCTCACTTGCTGCCCATTAGCACGTGCCAATGTTGCACGCCATTGCTGGATGCGTTTAGCCAGTGCATAGTTCGGACCTTGCTCAATGACCAGACAGTCACAAACACCATAAGACTTATCGCCCAATTTAAACAGTTGCTGCTCATTCTTCTGGAAGAAATGCTTGCGTGAGATTAGGGAAATGCCTTTGGTTAAGGTACTTTCTACTTTAGACAACTGCCGATATTTACTTTGTGAAGCCTGCACCACTTCTTCAGGTACTGCATAAACATCGGTTGGTGTACACATATACATCAGGCTGGTATTGGCTTTCTGCTCGCTGACATATTTCATAATGGCATCCATCGCCATGGAAACACGTACGTGCTTTTCACCGTCCAGATAAGCAATCGCCGCGAGATCCAGATCCTGTTTGAACTGAATCAGCCATTGAGCAATTTCAGGAATCTGGGTGAGCAGGTTGGCACCGAGTTTTTCTTTTAAAACTTCCAGTGAAGTATCAGCAGGAAGCGCTTCAACTGATGGTGCATATAAAGTAGCGTTGCCTTGACTCACTGTATCTAAAATCTTGCCCCAGACACGGGTATTCGGCAGGTCAATTGCGACGATATTGGCTTTCCATTTCGACAACCAGGTCAGTGGACCTGCTTCAGAAGCGGCACCAAATAGAACAGTGGTACGATCGGATAGGTCAAACCATTCCGGATGAGCAATACATTCACGTAGCGCATTGGCATGACTTGGCTCGACAATGCCACGCTCTTCCCATGATTGGATCTGATCCAGTAATGCTTGTCCTTGCAGTTTTTTGCCATGATAAGGCACATACCATTCTGGGGCTTTTTCAGACTGGCCTTTCAGTTGAAAAGTATTCAGGTTCTGCGCAGGCAAGGACATCACATCTTTTAGTAGATGCTTCTGGCCATCACGGTAAAACTCAAAACTGGCATGTGCAGTTTCTAGACCTTGCTTGGCAATACTTAGTGCTGCATCTGCGGAGCGTAATCCATCTTCAACCAGATGTTTAAAGTGTACTGGATATTGCTTACGCCAGTTCTTTTCCTGCTGTGCTGCAGTAGCATGTACAGGATCAACTGCGCCTAAGGCTTCAGAAATAATGTTACGGCCGATTTTCGATGTGCTTGGTTTTTGTTGTGAAGCAGAAATGGGAAATTGAAGACCGTCTAGGGAAGTGGACATGCAAAATATCTCGCAACTTACAGCAATTAATATACAGATGTATACATTATCGCTGCTAAGTTGCTTCCTGAGTTGGCATTAAATTCCAGTCTTGGGTCTTAATTTATTACTAGATGTTTCAAATAAAAAGGAAGCTTGAAGCCATTGCTGTCCCACAATTTTTCACAAGAGGAAGCTCAAATGAACTTCCTCTTGTTTTATGGGTATTTTATCGGGTGAAAATAAAGCTTTTAAAGTTCTTCTTTCAAACAAATTCACTTGAATTATTCTGAGTAAACGTTGAACTGTCCAACCTGTTTTTCCTAAATGTTG
>NZ_VOZV01000005.1:0-112255 GCF_013419565.1 Acinetobacter sp. YH12072
TGTTCAAATGGCGATTCAGCGTTTAATTGGTTTTGGGAAAAAAGAAGAGTTTAAGGAAATTTTGGCAATTTTAAGAAAGCAGAATCCTGATAGGATAAGGGTTCTGTGAAATTTGTCGTGTACAGAGCAGTTTCTGTTTTATTTTCTGCTCTGGCTAGTTGCCTTTGCCAGTTCATTCCGGCAGATCCAGCTGCGTTTTTTGAGTCGACTACAACTCGTTAAATTAGTGCTCTTTGGCTTGGCGTTTATAATTGCCTGTGCGGATGCTTACCAGTTTCATGTCATTGAACAGGCTGACTTATATCGTGTAAATTATTTTGTGCCGTTTAACCTGTGTATAGGACCCGCCTTTGTCTGCTGGATTGTGCAGCTGCAACATCAACAAAGCCAATATCAACCAGTTTGGCCTCAATCTGCAAATTTCTCCTATACACTTTATGTCACCCATTTCCCTTTACTGCTTTTTATTCTAGGCTGCTTTCCTGCAACGCTTGATCACGGTCTTGAGGGTGCCGTTTTATCCTTATTTATGAGCATGTGCAGCTTAATTTTCTTTGCCTGGTTCATGGCCAAATGGCTGGAACCCCAAAGAAAAAAAGCGTTATCAACTACTCTGCAATAACGCTTTCCCAAAACTCAATTGTCAGTATAAATCAGTCCGTTTTTTTAGGACGTGCGCCAAACAAGGCAGTTCCCACACGTACCATGGTAGAACCTGCTGCAATCGCCTCGGTCATGTCGGCAGACATCCCCATACTTAAAGTATCCCAGTCTTCAGGTTTTGCATGATGGCTTTTGACCTGCTCGAACAAGGCTTTGGCATCTGCGAAAGCCTGAGTATTTTCTGGCGCAGGAATGACCATCAGACCACGTAAGCGCAAATTCGGTAATTGACTGATCTGTGCTACTAGATCGGCCACTTCCTCAGGCTGACAACCGTCCTTGCTATCCTGCCCATCAATATTGACTTGCAGACAGATATTAAGTGCAGCTTGAGAATCACTACGCTGATTAGATAAACGTTCAGCAATAATCAGACGATCCACCCCATGCACCCAGGCAAAATTTTCTGCCAGATGTTTGGTCTTGTTGCGCTGCACATGACCGATAAAATGCCACTCAATATCCATGTCTTTGAGTGCCGTGATTTTTTCCAGTGCTTCCTGTAAATAGTTTTCACCAAAGGCACGCTGACCAGCCTGATACATTTCTGCCAGCACAGGGCTAGGCTGGGTTTTGGAGACGGCCAGAAGTTGCACCGAATCCGGCTCACGCCCCGCCAGAGCGCAGGCGGACTGGATCTGAGCTAAAACCTGATTTCGTGACTGTTGCAGCATATTCATTGATGGGGTTCTCATTTCGTGCGGATTTTTTTCCCTTGCTCATCAACTAAGTGTTGGTTAAGCTGTGGGAAAGCCTTATTATTCTAGCAAAATAAATAACATTTTAATGAACTCGGGGACCTTATGGATATTACAGAACTGTTAGCCTTTTCTGCTAAAAATGGTGCGTCGGATTTACACTTATCAGCAGGTTTACCACCCATGATTCGTGTGGACGGGGAAGTACGCCGCATCAACCTGCCTGCACTAGAACATAAAGAAGTACACAAACTAGTGTACGACATCATGAATGACAAGCAACGCCGTGATTATGAAGAAAATCTGGAAACTGACTTCTCTTTTGAAGTTCCAGGCGTAGCCCGTTTCCGTGTGAACGCATTTAACCAGAACCGCGGTGCAGGCGCAGTATTCCGTACCATTCCATCTAAAGTACTGACCATTGAAGATCTAGGTATGGGCCAGATCTTTAAAGATATCTGTGAATATCCACGTGGTATTGTACTGGTGACAGGACCAACCGGTTCGGGTAAATCAACGACGCTGGCGGCAATGCTGGACTATATCAATGACAACCGCTATGACCATATCCTGACCGTCGAAGATCCAATCGAATTTGTACACCAATCAAAAAAATGTCTGATCAACCAGCGTGAAGTACATCGTGATACGCATGGATTTAATGAAGCATTACGTTCTGCATTACGTGAAGACCCGGATATTATTCTGGTCGGTGAGATGCGTGACCTTGAAACCATCCGTCTGGCACTTACTGCTGCGGAAACCGGTCACTTGGTCTTCGGTACCCTGCATACCACCTCAGCGGCAAAAACCATTGACCGTGTGATTGACGTGTTCCCTGCTGAAGAAAAAGACATGGTGCGTGCCATGTTGTCAGAATCGCTGCAAGCTGTTATTTCGCAAACCCTGTTGAAGAAAAATGGGGGGGGGCGTGTGGCTGCACACGAAATCATGATCGGTATTCCGGCGATCCGTAACCTGATCCGTGAAAACAAAGTGGCACAGATGTACTCTGCGATTCAAACCGGTGCCAACTATGGCATGACCACGCTGGATCAAAGCCTGAAAACGCTGGTATCGAAAGGCATTATCAGTCCGCAAGTCGCCCGTACTGCAGCAAAACAGCCTGAATCATTCTTATAAGAATAATTAATTTTTTGGGGTTTTATCATGGACTTTAACGGCTTACTCAACTACATGGTAGAGAAAAAGGCCTCGGATCTGTTCATTACAGCCGATGTTGAACCCTCTATCAAAATTAATGGTCAGATTGTACCGATTGGCTCGGTAAAATTACCGGGTGCAGCTGTGGGACAGCTACTTAACTCAATCATGACCGAGAAGCAGCGCAAGGAATTTGCGGACACACGCGAGTGTAACTTCGCCATCAGCAACCCGGACAAATCGGCACGTTTCCGTGTCAGCGCATTCCAGCAACGCGATCAGCCAGGTATGGTACTGCGTCGTATTGAAACCGTCATTCCGACTATGGATGAGCTGAAATTACCGCCTATTCTAAAAGAATTGGCAATGACTAAACGCGGTATCATTATTTTTGTGGGTGCAACCGGTACCGGTAAATCAACTTCCCTCGCCTCTTTGATTGGCTACCGTAATGAAAATTCCAAAGGTCATATCATTACCATTGAAGACCCGATCGAATTTGTGCACCAGCATAAGGGTTGTATCATTACCCAACGCGAAGTCGGCATTGATACTGACTCCTTTGAAGTCGCATTGAAAAATACCCTGCGTCAAGCACCAGACGTGATTCTGATCGGTGAGATCCGTTCTCGTGAAACCATGGACTATGCGATTGCCTTTGCGGAAACCGGTCACCTGGTTTTTGCGACCCTGCACGCCAACAACGCCAACCAGGCCATCGATCGTATCATTCACTTCTTCGAAGCCGACCGTCACAGCCAGCTGTTTATGGATCTGTCCCTGAACATGAAAGCCATTGTGGCACAGCAGCTAATTCCAACTATCGATGGTAATGGCCGCCGTGCAGCGATTGAAATCCTGATCAATTCGCCATTGATTGCGGATCTGATCCGTAAGGGCGATGTGCATGAAATCAAGGATTTGATGAAACGTTCACGCGAACTGGGCATGCAAACCTTCGACCAGGCATTATATGACCTATATAAGGCCAAGCAGATTAGCTATAAAGATGCACTAAAACACGCCGACTCACCAAACGACCTGCGTCTGCAAATCAAACTGTCAGAAGAAGGTGGCGAGCATTTATTACGTGCGCATTCCAATATTACTTTTGATGGTCAAACCTGATCATTTTCAAAGCATAAAAAAAACAGGCTTTTAATAAAGCCTGTTTTTATTTCAGCCTAAAGCTAAATTATTTCTTACGGTAAGCTTCCTGACATTCAGGCGCGTCACAATAACCGTAAAGATTAAGTGAATGTCCAGTCAATGCAAAACCAAATTTCTTCGCAACTTCGTGCTGTTCATGTTCAATCACATCATTTGTAAATTCAACGACTTTGTTGCAATTTTGACAAACCAAGTGATCATGGTGATCTTCCTGCATAATTTCAAAAACTGAATGATTATTTTCAAAATTATGACGCTCGATAATCCCTGCTGCCTCAAATTGTGTTAACACACGATACACAGTTGCAAGACCCACATCTTCCCCTTGTTCGAGTAAAGTCTTATAAATGTCTTCAGCGCTAAGGTGATGCCGTCTAGAGTTTTCTAATAGTTCTAATATTTTAATTCGTGGAAGGGTAACTTTCAGTCCAGCTTTTCGTAAATCTTGGTTTGAAATAGGCATGTAAAAAGGTCTCTCAACAAAATCAAAGTTGGAATAGGCAACAAAGTTTAGATGCAGTATGATCTATCCTTGGATCAAATGCATCATAATTAATTTGGGATAGTGTAGCAAAATGCAAAAAATCATGCTGACGTTATTCGTCACTTCATTGCTTGTCGGCTGTTCGACATTAGGTGTGTACAAAGTTGATATTCCTCAAGGAACACCTTTAACTCAAGCACAAGCCTCTAAAATTCAGGTAGGAATGAGCCACCAACAGGTGCGTTTCCTGCTCGGTAGTCCAACAGTATCTGATCCGCTCAATCCGCTACGCTGGGACTACATCTACAACTATACCCCAGGAACCTATGCTAAAAAAGCCAAGATCCCAGCAGCCCAAGGCCAGCATCTAAAAATTTACTTTAATCAGTCTGGTATCGTAGAGCGTATTGAAGGTCTGGAAACCATTCCAGAATCTCAACCAGGTCTACCAGGTTCCAAAGAAGCGATCTTAAATGCCCCACCACTATAATCGCTTTTGCATAAAAAAACCCCTGTATGATCAGGGGTTTTTTTAATTAAATAGATTGATTTATCAAATAATCAGACCATCTGTTCAATAAAGCCACATTCCACTAATCGGAACGTTTATTTTGCTTGAAACGGTTACCTTTGGCATAACGTCCTACCGGATTCTTCTCAGCGCGTTTACGGCGGATATCCTTGGGATTAATGGTTAAAGCACGATAAATCTCTACCCGGTCCCCTGCTGCCAATGGCTGGGTATGATCCTGTAGCTTAGCGCCAAAAATACCCAGATTCAGAGGTTCAGGCAATTCCACCTGTGCACGGATTCCGCTTTGCTCAATTGCATCCAATGCAGTCATGCCGGGCTGGAAAGGTACGGCAATATGAAACTGTTGTTCCGGGGTAGCATAGGCCACCCAGATCATTGCCTCAGTCATCAGAAAAATTGTCCTAATACCGCAACAATCGCCAGAATAATTGATACTGGTAAGACAATACGAACCGCAATACGCCAGATGTTATACACTGCTTCTGAACTAAAGTTCATCGATTTACGTAAATGGCTGATCTTCATGATCCAGCCAGCAAACAAGGCATAAATCAGACTGATCACCAGTCCCCAAAGAATCAGCAGATTATTGAAAATTGGAGCAACATTTGGAATTAACCAGACCAAGGTGGCAGCGATCACAATCGCCCACTGAATGATAATATTCATTTGACGTTGCTGTAATTGCTCACGTGCCATTTGCATAAGCAAAGCAGCGGCTGCGACAATGGCTGCGATTAAAGCAAATGCAGGGATTTCAGCTTTTACTGCAAAGAAACCAAAGGCGATGATCGCTAATAGCTGCGCCACCCAAATCGGTAAGGCTGTTTTAGTCGCAACATCCTGCTGTTTTACGACAGCCAGACTTGATTGCCAATACAGCCCCATACCTAGACCACTCGCCACCAAAGCCAATACAGTGGCATTGCCCCACTCTAAGAATTGGACGGGTGTTACCTGCCAAGCCGGTAATTCAGTTCCCATCACATTCGCCATGATCAAAGATGCAAGTACGCCGATCGTGGTAATCCCAACCAGAATTAAACGTGGCACCAGCGATAATACAAATGCAGCAATTGCCAGCACCGCAAAAATCACTGGCTGCTGAACATCGAGATTGGCCACTGCAATCACATTAGAAGCATGATTGAGCATCGCACCCGCAAGGAATGGGATAAATACAACCGCCAGCCAGCCGACGATCCGCCAGCGCTGAGAACTATCAGCTTCACGGGTAAGGCTCGACAATGCCTGTAATGCAGTGGTTTTTGAGCGTTTCGCCAGAGCAATTTCCAGATAACAGACTGGAAGGGCCAGTATTAGCATGGTCGCTAACCACAACATCCAGAAATCAAGCTGACGGTCAATCTGAATACCTGTTATCGGTGCGAGTGTCGCAATAATAAGAAAGGATAAACAGAAAGCCATCAGAGGCGATAACCATTTTGACATAGCATTGTCCTGCATGATGTATTCCTATAAAAATCTAGCGCTATTTTGCCTTGTGAGGCGATGAAAATCAAAAACAAAAAAGCAAACCACCATGCCCGTGATTTGCTGCGCAAATTTATTATTAAGCTTTATTTTTTATTTTCCCGATTTATCTTTATTTTAACAACAATCGAGTTATGAGAAGAAACGGGCAAACCAGTTTTTACCCTTTTTCTTTTCTTTATCTTTAATGATTCCCATCATATTTTCTTTTACCGCACCGACATAATCCGCATCATCATGCTGAATATGATTGATCAGCCATTTAGATAATACTTCATGTAATTCCGCTTCAATAGATTGGCCCAATTCAAAACGGTCACGATAAGATTCAATCTTTTTAATAAACAGGTCATGCACACGTTTATGTGGCACACGATATTTATAACCCGCTTCTTCCTGAAGTGATTCTTCAAAGGTAAAATGAGACTGGGTATAATCAATAATATTTTCTAGAATCTGTTTAATACGAGCACGATCGGTATTGGCATCAATTCCATCAATCTCATTGATATAATCGAGAATTCGTTTGTGCTGATCGTCAATCACATCGATACCAGTATTATAATCTGGAACCCATTTCATTTTCATTACGACCACCTATTGATATTAATGATTTATCGCTTGAAAAAGATCATATATCTAATTGATTTAAATAAAAATGAAGTAAATCGGTTGGTTTTCAGTTTATTTTCTACTTAATTAATGTAAATCATTGTTTATCCAATCAATTATATTTTAAACCCGACTACAAGAATAAAGTATTTTTTGATCGATTTTATATTTCATGGTTTATTTATTTTAATGATTTCACTATAAAATAAATATCAAATTCAAAAAAACAGGAGCGATGTCCTGTTTTCTAATATCGAATTTTAACCAGATTTAATATAAATCTGCTTTAGTCACTCTTTTAAGCGAAGGATCCAAACGTTCTCTTTCCAGACGGGCGACATGTGTCAATTGGGAACGATATTTGGCTCCATCTCTGAACAAAATCATTTCACCTTCCTGAAATGCTGTCCATTCTTCATTCTGCGTTAGCGGCTCTGTGGTAATCACAGCGACTCGATCTTCAGGCGTGGTGACTTGGCTAAAATCAACTTCAACTTCGATATCAATCAGTTGGGCTGGCTTAAATGGATATTTACGAACCAGCCAATGCAGTTTAGTCGTTGCATAGGTAAATAAAGCCTGACCATTGGATAAACAGAAATTAAAAGTGCCATGCTCTGCAATGGATGGAGAAATCTCGGCCAACAAATCAAAAACCTGATCCAGCTTCGGTTCATCATAACCAAAATGTTTCACCAGCTGATCCAGCAAATAACAGAAAGCACGCTCACTGTCAGTATTGCCAACTGGCGTAAAACGTCCAGAAAGCTCAGGTAAAAAATCTTTTAAATCACCATTATGAGCAAAGATCCATTGTCGTCCCCATAATTCACGGCTAAACGGATGCGAATTTTCCAGATTAATTTTGCCTTGTGTCGCTTTACGGATATGTGCAATTACATTACGGGATTTGATCGGATAATTACGCACCAATTCTGCAATCGGTGATTCAACAGCTGACTGATTATCAACAAATAACCGGCAAGCCTTATCTTCAAAGAAAGCAATCCCAAAACCATCAGAATGATCTGAGGTAATCCCCGCCCGCTGAGAAAAACCTCGAAATGAAAAGGTAATATCTGTTGGTGTCGCACAATTCATTCCAAGTAGCTGGCACATAATCTTCATTCAGGTCACAGAGTGTTCTTAAGGTTATTGTGCATCACAGGCTGAACCTTTTCAAATCTCGATCATTGCAATGCTATGCGCTAAAAATGCTAATAAACTATTTTTTTATATTTAATTTAGCAAAAGGAGTTTAAGCTTCAAAACTTAGCTTAAAAATAAATACTTTAGATTTAACTTTCATATTTCTAGTGATCAAAATCTTAAAATAAAAGAAATAAAAAAGAGCCTCAAGTGAGACTCTTTGATATTCAATTTATCTTTATGGACGATGTGGATTAGAACGATTGGTAATTAAAGTTCCTACACCATGATCAGTAAAGATTTCTAACAGGCTCGCATGTGGTACACGACCATCCACGATATGTGCACTGATCACGCCGCCTTTTACTGCGTCAAGTGCACAGCCGACTTTAGGAATCATGCCACCATAGATCACACCCGTTTCAATCAGACGATCAACTTCCTGAGTCGTTAAACCGGTCAGCAGATTTTTATTTTCGTCGAGCACCCCCGTAATATTGGTCAGAAGAATCAGCTTTTCTGCCCCTAATGCTTCTGCCACTTTACCCGCAACCAGATCCGCATTGATATTATAGGTGTTGCCTTCTTCATCGACACCGAGCGGCGCAATCACCGGAATAAAGTCACTGTTGGTAAACATTTCCAGTACGTCAGTTTTCACGCCAACGACTTCACCCACCATACCCAGGTCCACTTTTTGGATTGAACCGTCTTCAGCCGTCTTTTCCATTAACAGCTTTTTGGCGCGTAACAGGTTGCCATCTTTACCGGTTAAACCAATTGCACGGCCACCATGTTTGTTGATCAGGTTCACAATTGATTTGTTTACGCTACCGCCCAGAACCATCTCGACCACTTCCATGGTTGCCGGATCTGTCACGCGCATACCATCAATACGGTCAGATTCACGACCTAGCTGTTTCAGCATAGAATCGACTTGTGGACCACCGCCGTGTACCACAATCGGATTTAAACCGACTGTTTTTAATAAAACGATGTCACGTGCAAAAGAGCTTTCTAGCTCAGGATCCGTCATCGCGTTGCCACCGTATTTTACCACCAGGGTTTTACCCGCAAAGCGTTGGATATACGGCAAAGCTTCAGTCAAAATTTGTGCTTTGTCGATGCCTGTATGCTGATTTGGCATTCGCCTCTCCTTATTGAGCATCTAAAATGTCTTGAGCGATCTGTGGATAACGGTCACGCAACATGGATACAAACAGATGTCGAATTTCATTCAGGCCTTGTGCATCATTGGCATCAAAGCGCACCGTGAAATATTCACCCGTATTGGATGCTCGAATGATGCCAAAACCATCATCAAAATCAAGACGTATCCCGTCAATTTTACTGATTTGTGCATTTAATTGCGTAGATTGCTGCTCAACAAAGTTTAAAAGCTCAGCAGGCTGCACCTGATGAGTGGAAATATATAAGTCTTCAGTTCCATGACGTTTTGGATAAGCACGCAAGGCTTCACTTAAGGTCATACCTTTCTGATCCAGATATTCCATGACCCGAAGCGCTGCATAAAGACCGTCATCATAGCCCCAGCCACGTCCGTCATTAAAAACATAATGCCCGGCATATTCACCACCAAAAATGGCCTGATGCTGGGACTGCGCCAGATATTTTCGCAGGAATGAGCTACCAGTACGAATCATCACCGGTTTTCCGCCCAGGCGTTGAACTGTATCGCGAATCAGGGTTGAACATTTAACGTCATAAACAAACTGACATGCTTTTGTGCCAGTCATACAAATTTCTGCGAATAAACAGAGAAGCTGATCAGCACTAATAATGACACCCTGCTCATCCACCAGTACCAACCGGTCCCCATCACCATCTAGGGCAATACCCAGATCCGCCTGCTGTTGCATGACGACCTGACGTAAGGTTTGTAAATGTGCTTCCTGAGAAGGATCAGGCGCATGATCAGGAAAATGCCCATTGGCTTCACAACGTAAGGCGGTAACTTCACAACCTAGTTTTTGCAGCACCAAGTTGGCACAACGTCCTGCCGAACCGTTCAGACCGTCCAGCACCACTTTAAATGGGCGCTTCAGCTGAATATCTTCAAGCATTTCCTGCTGATATTGCAGACAAAATTCGGGAATAATTTGGTGAGGCAAATCATTCAAACACGATAAAGAACTATTTACATGAAGTTTTGCTTTTTGTGCGACCTGCTGAATCATCTCGGGACAAGGCGGCTCCCCTACAATAATCCATTTAATTCCATTATCTTCTTTAGGATTATGGCTGGCCGTGACCATCACACCATTACCATCAAACTGACGCGCTGTGTAATACAACATCGGACTGGAACAACAGCCGATAATGGCAGCTTCAATAGCATAGTCCTGAAAAATACGGCGAATGGTTTCAGCAAAAGCCGGACTGCTGATGCGGGCATCATAGCCAATCGCAACCCGAGTCTGCCCCGCAGCTTGATATTGCTGAGCCAGACCATGCGCAATAGCATCAATCACACCTGTACTGAGTAAACTGACTTTACCCCGGATATCGTAGGCACGAAAAATGTGAGCCGGAAAGGGTTGATTCATGGATCCCATAAACTGTTCTTTTCACTATTGAATATAAGGAGATAAAATAATGATTAAGCAATCATCATGACTTTAAACATTTGTTTTTGTTTTAAGACTCTGTATTTTTATATGAATTGAATGTGACAATCAATTATAAAAGTATAATTATTAATCTTTTATGTATTTAATTTGTATAACTAGTAAAATAAATAAACCCAACTAAAAATGACTTCTTGCATTATTTATCATCTATTTTCTTAAATTCTGAATGATTTTATTTTTCTATTTAAATGATACTAAAAATTTATTTAAATATTTTTCATTGAAATAAAATTCAAGAATAAAGTTTATTAAATAGCTCTGTCATTTTTTTATTGTTTTTATGATTAAAACTCTAAAAAAAGATGACTTAACTCAAAACATCCAAGTTAAGTCATCCTTTAATTTTAGTTTTTACCAGTATGACCGAAACCGCCCGCGCCACGCTCGGTTGCTTCAAACTCATTCACCAGATCAAATTCGGCCTGTACCACAGGGACTAATACATATTGGGCTAAACGCTCACCAGGTTCCAGGCTAAATGCCGTCTGACTGCGGTTCCATACAGAAACCATCAGCTCGCCTTGGTAATCTGAATCGATCAGACCCACCAGGTTACCTAAAACGATCCCGTGTTTATGACCTAAACCAGAACGTGGCAAGATCAAACCAGCAAATGCTGGATCTTCAATATAAATTGCCAAACCAGTTTTTACTAAAACTGTTTGACCCGGTTCAATCACAGTCGTTTCGTTGACACATGCACGAAGATCGAGTCCTGCTGAGCCAGTCGTTGCATAAGTCGGCAATGGCCATTCCTGACCCAGACGTGAATCAAGGACTTTCACCTGAACTTTCATGTATTTATTCCTGTTGTTTAATATCAAAAAATTTAAAGAATCAAAATTGTAGCGTTCTGTTACTTTTACCGTTTAATCAAGGCACGCAAATTATCCAGATAGTGCTGAGCCTGCTGTTTTGGATCAATATTGCCTGCAAGTTTTTTCTTGCGACCTAACCATTCCAGTTCATCTTCTGGCAGCTCATCCAGGAAGCGGCTTGGGGTCATCTGTTTCATCTGTCCACCCGCCTTACGCTGTTCCGCTAAGGTAATAGTCAAGCCCTGACGCGCACGGGTAATCCCCACGTACATTAAACGACGTTCTTCCTCGACTGTTTCGGCAGCAATCGAGTTCTTATGTGGCAAAATTTCTTCTTCCAGTCCGATTAAGTAGACATAAGGAAATTCCAGACCTTTGGATGCATGCAAGGTCAGAAGGTTAACCTTATCAGTATCTTCTTCTTCCTGCTGCTGTTCCAGCATATCGAGGAGCACCATCTTACGGATGACACTTTCGATATTTTTCTCTTCAACATCTTCAGCACGATTGATCAGGCTCTGAATACTGCTGTAGAGCACTTCAATATTATCGAGCTTAGTTTTTTCCTGTGCCGGTGTCGCTGCGGATTCCTTGATATAGTCAATATAGCCCGCTTCCACCATCATCTGACGGATGATTGGTACAGGTTCATCGTCTTCCAGCAAGTTACGGGTAAAGTTATTAATGAAATCTGAAAATTCTGCCAGTTGTGTGGTCGCTTTCTTTGGAATGACCATAGTTAAACGCTGATCGCCTGCCGCTGACAGTAGAGACAGATTATTTTCCTGGGCAAACAGACCGAGTTTTTCCAGCGTCACCGGGCCAATCGCACGTTTCGGCGTATTAATAATCCGCAGGAAAGCACTGTCATCTTCCGGGTTAATGATCAGACGCAGGTAACTCATGATGTCCTTGATCTCTGCACGCGCAAAGAAAGACTGACCACCAGAGAGCTTGTAAGGAATCTGCATCTGGCGCAGCTGAGTTTCCAGAATACGTGCCTGGAAATTACCACGATACAGAATCGCGTAATCTTTCCAATTTTTACCATTCATCAGCTTATGCGTGATCAGGTCTTTCACTACGCGTTCTGCTTCATCATCATCATTACGACAAGTGATAACCCGAATCACTTCACCGTGACCTTTATCTGACCAGAGCTTTTTATCAAAGATATGCGGGTTGTTGCCAATCACGGTATTGGCAGCTTTCAGAATACGGCTAGTGGAACGATAGTTCTGTTCCAGCTTGATCACTTTCAGATTCGGGAAATCCTGTTGTAACAGTGCCATATTTTCTGGCTTGGCACCACGCCAGGCATAAATCGACTGATCATCATCCCCTACCGCAGTGAACTGGCCCATGACCCCGACCAGTAATTTCACCAGAATATACTGTGCAGTGTTGGTATCCTGATATTCGTCCACCAGCAGATAACGCACGCGGTTTTGCCATTTATCGCGAACTTCCGCATTTTCCTGCAGCAGGCGCGTTGGCATCACAATCAGGTCATCAAAGTCTACAGCGTTATAGGCACGCAGATTACGCTCATAAAGTTGGTATAAATGCGCGAACTGAACATCTTCCGGGGTTTCACAAGTCGTGTGAGCCTGTTCTGGTGGAATCAGATCGTTTTTCCAGTCCGAAATCACCTTCATGGCTTTAGCAATCAGTTCTTTGCTTTCTGCACCCGACAAGTTATCGCGATGCATCAGATCCATCAGAATCCGCTTACAGTCATCGGCATCCAGAATCGAGAAATTATTTTTTAGCGGTGTGTGTTTGAGTTCTAAACGCAGCAGATTCAGACCAAAAGTATGGAAGGTCGAGACTGAAAGGCCTTTGGCTTCTTCTCGGGTCAGCAATTTGGTGACACGCTCTTTCATCTCACGTGCCGCCTTGTTGGTAAAGGTCATGGCCGTAATACGATGTGCCGGAATGCCGCAATGCTTGACCAAGTAGGCGATTTTTCTTGTAATTACCGAGGTCTTGCCTGAACCCGCTCCGGCAAGTACTAACAAGGGTCCTTGAGTATATTTCATGGCTTCAAGTTGCTTGTCATTTAACTGACTGGCGAGTGACATATGGCTTCCTCTTCTAGATTCGGCTCCGATTATAGTCATCTCATGCCCAGATGCCTAATTGAAAATTCATTTTCCTGCGTCATCTTTCAGACATAAAAAAACCACCCGAAGGTGGTTTTTCTGCAAAATCAGTGATTACTGAACGGCATATACTGCAATTTCAACACGACGGTTTTGTTCTTTACCAGCCGCAGTTGAGTTGTCTGCGATCGGGTTCGCTGAACCAAGACCTTGTGCATTAATACGAGTACGTGCTACGCCTTGACCAGCAAGGTAGTTCGCAACAGATTGTGCACGTGCTTGAGACAATGGAATGTTGATTGAGTCATTACCAGTGCTGTCTGTATAACCAGTTACCAAAATACCGCTTTGGCTGTCTTCAGTCAGAACTTGAGCAACTTTGTTTAATGTTGCATAGAAGTTTGGTTTGATGTTTGACTTGTTAGTGTCAAATGTAATCGCACCAGGCATTACCAGGTTGATTGAACCATCTGGATTACGGTTAACGTCTACGCCTGTACCCGCAGTTGCCTGACGTAATTTTTTCTCTTTATTGTCAAGATAAACACCAGCAGCACCACCTACAACTGCACCAATTGCAGCTGCACGGTTGTTTTGACGGCTAGTATTGGCATTACTTTTAGAAATACCATAACCTGCAGCAGCACCAATTACTGTACCCAAAGCTGTTTTGTCGTACTCAACACCACCCAGGTTATTGCCAGTAGTTTGACAACCTGTAAGTGCTACTGCCCCTGCTACAGCTGCTGAAATTAATAGTGCACGCATTGCATGCCTCCTTTGTAGTGTAATTTATATCTTAGGTCAGATAATGATTTAAAAATAATGGGATAACCATTGAATTTTTGTTAATAATAAATCTTTTAGTAATATTTTATAATGTTTATGTGTAACCAATTTCCTGAATTTCATCATAGTTTCTTCATAGTTTAACGATCGGACTTTTCTATTCGCTCAACTCCCTCTATATTGTTCAAAATGTGATGAAATTTAGACGATTATTCTCTGGGACTGTTTTTATATGTCATCTAAAAGCAAGCAACAAACGACTTTAAAAAAACTTACCCGTGGCCTCACGGTGACATCTGTCATGACTGGCAGTACTTTTTTTCATGGGCCACCTGTACTGGCTTTGGGGCTGACCAAACTTTTTAAGAAATCTTCTAAGATTGATGAAACCAATATCAAGATTACCAATAGCTGGTTAAGCGTAAATAACTGGCTAATTGACAATGTCCTGAAAAATACCAAATGGCAAATCAGCATTGATGAATCTCTGGATCTGAACATGCAGGGGCGTTATTTAATGACCTGTAATCATCAGAGCTGGGTGGATACCACGGTAAACCAGTATTTCGGTTTAACACGTATGCCTCTCACCCGCTTCTTTACAAAATGGGAACTAATTTTTATTCCATTTGTAGGTCAAGCCTTTAAAATTCTGGGCTTCCCGATGATGAAACGGCATAGCAAGGAACAGATTGCCAAAAACCCTGCCCTGAAATACCGGGATATGGAAGAAGCACGTAAGGCATGTGAACAACTGGTTAGCCAGCCATTTACCTTGCTGAATTATCTGGAAGGTACACGTTTTACCCCAGAAAAGCATGAACAGCAAAAATCGCCTTATAAGCATTTGTTGAAGCCTAAGGCGGGCGGTCTCGCGCTGGCACTGAACATTCTGGGGGACAAAATTGATGCACTGGTGGATATGACTATTGTTTATCCTGACGGTGTGCCAGGTTATGGGGAATTCTGGTTAGGCGAAGTCCCGCGTATTGCCGTGAACTTGAGAAAAATTGACATTCCAGACTGGGTACTCGGCGGCAATTATGAAGATGATGCAGATTACCGTGCGCGTTTCCAGCAATGGGTAGACCAAATCTGGACTGAAAAAGACCAATTAATTGAGCAAATGCAGCAGAACCTGATTTCCGCTTCTGCCTGACATTTGCCAGAGAGACTATGAAGAACGACAACCCGGACCTCGTGTCCAGCTCATTTAAGTTTATTCGCAAAGGCACCTGGGGCTGGAAAATTGCACTGATTTATGACATTTTCATGATGGTTGTCATCATCATCAATTTGTTCTGTCTCTGTGCCAATGCCATTCTGATGAGCGATTTTGGGCACTGGTTGTTTGACTTCATTCGTCTGCCTGATGTCTTGCAGTTTTATAAAAGTGAATTACGTCCCTGGGTAATGATTACCGAGGGATGGTTTACCACCTTCCTGATTATTGAACTCATCGTTCGCTGGTTCATTGCCATTGTTATGCGCCACCATGCCCGCTGGTGGTTCTTTCCCTTTGTGCACTGGTATGAAATTTTATCCATCATCCCACAGCTACGTTTTCTGCGTTTGTTACGTGCAGTCGCGATTGGCTACAACCTGCATAGCCATGGATACAAAGTCATACCGGCAAGCTGGTATAGACGGGGTAATTTCTACTATAACCTGCTGATGGAAGAACTTTCGAGCCGTGTAGTATTGACGGTACTGGATGGCATTAAACGTGAACTCAGCACCAGCACATCACATAAACAATTAATTGATGATTTGGTGGAACATCACCGTAAATTACTGGCTGTTGCTTTGGCAGATATCTTGCAAGAGTCTTTGGGCAAGGAATTACAGGCACAGCGCTTCATGATTTCAAAAAATGTCGGGCAAGTCGTCAATCAGGCCATTGAAGATACACCTGAACTCACTCAGCTTCTGCGTCTGATTCCCATTGTGGGCGGGCGACTGGAGCGACAGATCCAGAGTATTGGTCAACGTCTGGGAGAAAATATCACCCAAGGCCTGATCGATCCTTTTACACATAGTGGATCACAAGAAAACCCGACTTTTGCCATGATTTCAGATAAGATTAGCCAGATTCAGATTGAACATAATCCACATATTGATAAATTAGTCGAATCGGCTGTTTTTGAAACACTTGAAGCCATTCAAAAACAGGTCAAAGTAAAACAGTGGCAACAGATTTTAGAAGAACACGAACAAAATCAGGGCTCAATAGATAGATGAGTTTTCATTTGCAGACTCGGCTAAGATAAGCTGATTCTATTCGTATAAAAAAAATAACTTGGATCGCTAGAGAATTAACGAAATTTGTTCTAGGATTTGCACTATTTACAACATTGCTTCGACATAAAACAGCAAGTCAGAAGTATTAAGGAAAAATTATGGCTGACATACGGATAAAAGGCAGAATGGTCAATGCGCTACGCATTAGCCTCGATACCAATGATCATGATGCAATCCGCCAGCAACTGAAACCAAAATTACAAGCGGCTTTTCCGCCAGGCACATTGGCGGTGATTGAAAGTTCAGTCGATCAGGAACTGATTGCCCTGATCCAGTTACTGATTGATCTCGAAGTTCAGCCTATGGCAGTGACTGAAGGGATTCTGGGGGATCAGGCTCGTGCGATTCAGTTCCCTGTTCTGCCACCAGACCGTCAGTTACAGGAAATTAAGGCGACCAAAGAACAGGTCATGGAAGTCAAATCCGAATCTGCTGCTGACGATGAAAAAGCTGATGCAGCACCGATCGTCGCGCATGTGACTTCTTATCACGATGAAATTCTGCGCACCGGCCAATGCATTGTGCAGAATCAGGGTGACATTATTATTACGGCCGGAATAAACAGTGGTTCAGAAGTGATTGCTTCAGGCAATATCCATATTTATGGCAGCGCGCGTGGCCGTGTGATTGCAGGTGCGGGTGGCAATACTGCAGCGCGTATTTTCTGCCATGCGCTGGAGGCCGAACTGATTTCTATTGCAGGTACTTACTGTGTGGCCGACGACATTCCACCGAATGTTGTGAAAAAACCCGTGCATATTTACTTGAATGATCAACAAGAGCTTGTATTTGAAGCTCTACAATTTTAATGTATAAATAAACACCAAAAACCCCATTTTATAGGGGATTTGAACCATAACAGGAGTGGATTCGGTGGCGAAAATTGTTGTCGTAACATCAGGCAAAGGTGGCGTAGGTAAGACTACAACAAGTGCATCTTTTGCAACAGGTTTAGCCCTACGTGGCCACAAAACTGTGGTAATCGATTTTGATGTAGGCTTGCGTAACCTTGATTTGATTATGGGCTGTGAACGCCGTGTAGTATATGATTTTGTAAATGTTCTCAATAACGAAGCACGATTACAACAAGCACTGATTCGCGATAAAGATATTGAAAATTTATATATTTTACCTGCTTCACAAACACGTGATAAAGATGCTTTAACTGATGAAGGCGTAGAACGTGTAATGGATGAGCTTTCACAGGAATTTGATTATATCGTGTGTGACTCACCTGCAGGTATTGAACGTGGTGCCATTTTAGCCATGTACCATGCAGATGAAGCTATCATTGTGACTAACCCTGAAATTTCTTCAGTACGTGACTCTGACCGCATCATTGGCATGCTAGACAGCAAAACTAAAAAAGTAGAACAAAACGAAGGTCGCATCCGTAAACACCTGTGTATTACCCGTTTCAATCCGGAACGTGCCGATAAACAGGAAATGTTAACGATTGACGATATTTCTAAAGATATTTTACGTGTTCCAACCTTAGGGGTTATTCCTGAGTGTCCAAGCGTTCTACAGGCATCGAATGAAGGTAAACCAGTGATTCACTTTACCGAATCTGCCGCAGGTCAGGCTTATGATGACCTTGTAGCACGTTTCCTGGGTGAAGAGCGCCCTTACCGTCATATCGAAGTAAAACCTAAGGGCTGGTTAGCACGATTATTTGGAGCGTAAACATGGCTGGATTCTGGAGTAAACTTTTTAGTAGCGAGGATAAACCATCAAGCGCACAAACCGCGAAAGACCGTTTGAAAGTCATTGTTGCTTCTGAACAGGGTTTGGGGCGCCGTTTGAGTCAGGATAAAATTGACCAGATGAAGACAGAAATCATGCAAGTGGTCAATCGCTACGTCCGTGGGGTTGATGAACAGCACATTCAGATGCAGGTACGTTCTGAAGCAAATATTGAAATGCTTGAAATGAATATCAATTTACCTGAAGAGCGATAATCTGAATTTTGATTAGTCAAGTAAATTGATTCAAGGCAAAATATGAGCCTCAACAAAGCGCCGCTTTGTTGAGACGCAAGACCAGAAGCTTGGCTTCGCGTAGACTTGATAGTAATTAGTATTTTTTTTACCTCATCTCAAAACGTGAAGTGATACTTCGAATAGACAAAGTGCATGATAAGACTTTGCCTCTTGCGAACTCATATTTTGCCTTTTTTCATGCCGAAGAATTACATCAAGGAGATTGCGATGGCATTATCTCAACCAGCGACCTTTAACGAAGAATGGTCAGATGAGCGTGTATATGCCTACCTGAATCAGCTTCCTCCTGCAGGCGTCAATGCAGATTTTCATGTGCTTTATCATGCATTCAAGCATATGCGCCCTTTTGATTATGAACGCCTGCTAACCAAATTTGTCGCAGACGGTCGCGATCTTAACGCCACCAATCCGGAAGGACAGCGCATTCATGACGTGATTGCCACTTATCCGCGTCAAAGTGCCGAGTTCCTCGCAGTATTAGAAAAATTTGCATAAGTTGTAATGCATAAAAAAGCCTGCTTAAAGCAGGCTTTTTTAATCGCTAGAGATTCTGGATTTAAACCAAGATCTCACGCTTCCCATTGGCACCCATTGAGCTGACAATGCCATTTTCTTCCATCTGGTCAATGATCCGTGCAGCACGGTTATAACCCAGACTGAACTTACGCTGCAAAGATGAAGTTGATGCTTTGCGGGTTTCCAAAACAAAAGCCACACACTGATCATACAGCGCATCTCGATCAGATCCACCATCTCCACCATCCTCAAAGCCGCGACTAGACGGTTCTTCATCAAATGGAGTCAGGATCTCATCCACATAGTTAGGCGCCCCACGTTCACGCCATGCATCACAGATCCGGTTCACTTCATCATCGGCAATAAAGGCACCGTGTACGCGCTCTGGCTCAATTTTACCCGGGCCAAGGAACAGCATATCACCATGACCGAGCAGATCTTCTGCACCACCTGCATCGAGAATGGTACGTGAGTCGATTTTCGAGTTCACACGAAGTGCGACACGTGTCGGAATATTCGCCTTGATCAGACCAGTGATCACATCTACTGAGGGACGCTGAGTTGCCAGTAACAGGTGAATACCGGCAGCACGGGATTTTTGTGCCAGACGGGTAATCATCTCTTCAGCTTTCTTACCGACCTGCATGATCATATCCGCGAACTCATCGGCAACAATCACAATCGATGGCAATGGCGTTAAGCGCGGTGCACGTTCCCCTGCGACTGATTCACTCGCTTTCCAGGTTGGATCAAATAGCTCTTCACCATTGGCAAGCGCCTCTTCTACCTTACGGTTATAGTCGCTGAGCTTACGAATTTTCAGGAAAGACATCAGTTTGTAACGACGTTCCATTTCATTCACACACCAGTTCAAGGCACTGACTGCATCTTTCATATCGGTCACAACTGGGGTTAACAGGTGTGGAATATCGTTATAGTTGGCCAATTCAAGCTGTTTCGGATCGATCAGGATCAGGCGTAACTGGTCTGGTGTGTACTTCAATAGCATCGATAGAATCATCGAGTTAACCGCCACCGACTTACCAGAACCCGTAGTCCCTGCTACCAGCATATGCGGTGCTTTACCCAGTTCAGTAATCACCGGATTGCCTGAAATATCCTTACCCATGGCCATCGACAAAATGCCATCTGGATCATTGAATTTTGGAATTTGTACCAGTTCAATCAAACGCACCATTTCACGGCTACTGTTCGGAACTTCAATGCCGATATAAGGCTTACCTGGAATAACTTCGACTACACGTACTGAAGCCATTGACATCGAACGAGCCAAGTCACGTGAAATATTAGTGACTTTGGAAGCTTTCACACCAGGCGCAAGGTCCAGTTCAAAACGGGTCACGACTGGGCCTGGCTGAGCCTCGACCACTTTGGCTTTAACGTTAAATTCCTGAAGCTTGATTTCCAGAAGTTCTGATAAACGGGATAATTGCTCTTCAGTGAAATTCACTTTTTTGTTCGGATCGACTTTATCCAGCAATTCCAGACCCGGCAATGGTGACAGGTCTTTACGGCGCTCAGCGACCTGCATGGCTCGTGACATTGGACGACCAGCGGCATCGGTCAGTGGCGCATCGAAGTCAAACTCGTCTTCATCCTGAGGCTTACCGGCAGTTTCATGCCAAGCTTCAATAAATTCTTCTTTGGACAATGCTTCCCGAACTGCTGCATTGGTCGCTGCGGTTTGAGCTGCTGTCTCTACACGCTGAATCGGTGCTTGAACAAAAGCAGAAGATTGGGCATAACTTGATGCACGTACAGGTGCAGGTTTTGGTTCATCAGCTTCAACCAGTAAATCGTCCAGATCCTCAAAGTCCGCTTCCAGGCTGGTATTTTTAATCGCATGTGCAGCCATAAGTGGAGCAGCCGCAGTTGAGCTGATTGTTCCAGCATCTTCTACAATTCTGAGGGATTTTTCAGCTGCTGCTGAATTGAACGGGGTATGCACATCCGTTGCGGTTTTACCTTGCGGGACTGCGGCCAATAACTCATCAAAAATTTCATCATCATCCCAGTCCAGATTATTCTTGGCGGTAGATGATGATGTCACTTCATGAGCATTGTGATTCGTTGACGCAGCTGCAAATGCATCAGGAGAAAAATCAGCTTGCTCTTCTTCTGCAGCTTTAAGCAAAGCATCGATATCCTGCTTGTGACGCTGGTCTTCATTGGAATGTAACGCACGCCACACCTCCCCTGTTGCCACCACACGATCCGGCTCTACTGTTCGCGGTGCTTGTTCCTGAACAGGTTCTGAAGCTGATGTCTGTACAGGTTCAGAAATATCTTCTTCATAGTGGTGAGGCTGGTGCGATTCTTTATCTGCAAAATCCTCAAACAGGCGTTCAGCGACATGATCGCGAACTACAGGGTCGACTTCTACCAGATCATGCTCAGGTGCGGCAGTGACTGGTACTGTCACTTTTTTGGCAGCTGCTTTTACCGCTTCTTTTTTAATTACAGGTGCGGTACGGTCAAAATCAGACATACCTTCTGGCACATTACGGTAGAACAGGTCTTGCAGATAAGCAGGTGTTGCCTTGAGACTGCTCCAGGTCTTGTTCCATTTCACACCAAATGCCAAGGTAAACAGAACCACCCAAAGCACCAGCAAGAAAAAAGCTGCGCCATAGACAGTTAGTAATTGTTCAAGACTTTGGCCCAGTTCATAGCCAATGATCCCGCCTGAAGAATTATCCAGCGTATCGGCTGGAACTTGCCAGAACAGGAACAGCAACGCCGATGTAGTCAATAACAGGAAGAATTGGGCAGCATAGCGGAATGGACGGTTCAGGAAGCTGCGCGGCCACCAGACCTGGATTGCTTCCATAAACAGATACACAGGGATCAGCAGGCTTGCCCAACCGAGAAAACCAAATAACAGGTCTGAAATCCAGGCCCCTGCAACCCCACTGGCATTTGAAACTGTCTGCGTATCACTAGAGATATGCATCCACCCCGGATCAAATGGTGTATAGGTCACTGTTGCAAGAAACAGATAAATCCCAAATGAGACTAAAAATAATGTCATTACTAAGCGCTGTGCATAGGCACTCGACACCGCTGTCATATACTGTCCTGTAACCAATTCTTCATGAATATTCTTTTGCTGGTATGCTTCAAAAAAAGCGTCGCAATAAAATGCATATTATGCACCTGTTGCATCAAAAAAGATGCATTATTGTGTACTTCTTCTATATAGCCCAAATCGATTTCGATGATCAATAATATCGACTTTAATCTCACACCACTGTTATACAGTTTCACGTATAATTCAATAAATTTCTAAATAAAAAAGGATACAGCGAATGAGCGCACGTCACTCACGACTGATTATTTTAGGTTCTGGCCCTGCTGGCTATAGCGCAGCAGTCTATGCAGCGCGTGCAAACTTAAAACCGACCCTGATTGCAGGTCTGCAACTGGGTGGTCAATTAACCACAACGACTGAAGTAGATAACTGGCCTGGCGATCCTGAAGGTCTGACTGGTCCAGCTTTAATGGAACGTATGCAGGCTCATGCAGAACGTTTTGGTACTGAAATTGTTTATGATCATATCAATGAAGTTGACCTTAACGTTCGTCCATTCGTCCTGAAAGGCGATATGGAAGAGTTCACTTGTGATGCCCTGATCATTTGTACTGGTGCAACTGCGCAATACCTGGGTCTGGAATCAGAAGCTACATTTATGGGTCAAGGCGTGAGCGCTTGTGCAACCTGTGACGGTTTCTTCTATAAAGAACAAAAAGTGATGGTTGTGGGCGGTGGTAATACCGCTGTTGAAGAAGCGTTATATCTCTCTAACATCGCTTCTCATGTGACCCTAGTTCATCGTCGTGATACGTTGCGTTCTGAAAAAATCCTGCAAGACCATCTTTTTGAAAAAGAAAAAGAAGGCAAAATCAGTATTATCTGGAATCATCAGGTAGAAGAAGTGTTGGGTGATACCACTGGCGTCACTGCGGTACGTTTAAAATCAACTCAAGATGATTCAACTCAGGACGTTGAAGTATCAGGTCTATTTGTTGCTATTGGTCATAAACCAAATAGCACTATGTTCGAAGGCCAGCTAGAACTGCGTGATGGTTATATTCAGGTTCAAAGTGGTACCGCAGGGAATGCCACCCAAACCTCTATCCCGGGTGTATTCGCTGCAGGCGATATCGCAGACAGTATCTACCGTCAGGCGATTACTTCTGCAGGTTCAGGCTGTATGGCGGCACTGGATGCAGAAAAATATCTCGATGCCATGGGTAAATTAGACTAAGCAGCGAAAATAAAAAGACCGTCCATCATGGGCGGTTTTTTTATGTATGATAAAAACAGTCTATTTCAAGATCAGGGTTCTGCATGCATCTTCTTCCTCCTTCACAGTACATTTTCCCCAATCCTGAAGAAGCAGATCTTGAGGGTGAAGGCCTGATTTGTATCGGTGCAGACCTCTCCCCTTCTACTTTGTATGAGGCCTATACCCATGGTCTCTTCCCCTGGTTTTCTGAAGGTGATCCGATCTGCTGGTGGAGTCCGGAACCACGCTGTATTATTCGGCCAGAAGATTATCATCCAAGTAAATCCCTGCTTCGAAGCATGAAAAAACAGGATTATAAAATTACGGTGAATCATGCTTTTGAAAGAGTCATCCGTTCCTGCTCATTGCCTCGCGCTTATGCAGATGAGACCTGGATTAGTAAAGAGATCATTCAAGGTTATTGCGACCTGTTTAATGCGGGTTATGGTTATAGTATTGAGGTTTGGGATGAAGATCGCCTAGTAGGTGGACTCTATGGGGTGACTATCGGCAAGGGCTGTTTCGGTGAATCCATGTTTAGTACCCAAACCGATGTTTCTAAAATGGCTTTCTATGCCCTGATGCTGATTGGCAGAGAAAATCAGCTGCCCTGGATTGACTGTCAATTGGTGAATGATCACTTGATGAGTCTAGGTGCCTGTACAATTTCTCGCCATACATATCTTAAATCGTTACAAGATGTGATAAAACAGCCTGCGATCATTTGGAAAAAGTATCAAGACGGTGTATTTTCAAGTAAAACAATAGCGCAGTCTGCGCGATTAAGTGAATGAAAATAACAGAGGGCACTTGTTATGAACTCTTATCAACCACAGTCCCTACTGAACGATTTACAGTATTATATTACGCCGCCGCATGACTGTAGCTATCTGCCCAACAAGTCCGCGCGCATGGTTTTTCTTGATCCAGCGCACCGTATTGATGTAGTGACGCTGTCCGAGCTTTCTCGTACCGGTTTCCGTCGTAGTGGTGATTTTGTCTATCGGCCTGAATGCCACCTGTGCCGTCAATGTTTATCTTCACGTATTCCTGTTCATGAATTCCAAATGAACAGCTCGCAAAAAAAAGCCTGGAAACGTAATCAGGATTTGACGGTTAAAATTACCCATCCTGAACAGGCCACAGATATACATTACGCCCTCTATGAACGTTATATTAATGAACGTCATGCAGATGGTGATATGTATCCACCTAGCCGTGACCAGTTCGAAAAGTTTTTACTGCAAAGCTGTACCGATAGTTTCTTTCTGGAATTATGGAAAGATGACCGTCTCATCAGTGTATCGACTTGTGACCTGCTCGATGATGGCGTTTCAGCGGTGTATACTTTCTTTGATCCTGATGAGAACCGCCGTTCCCTTGGTGCCTTTGCGATTCTGAAACAGATTGAGCACACTCAAAAACTTGGCTTACAGTTTGTTTATCTGGGCTACTGGGTGCCACATTCAGCCAAAATGAACTACAAGTCTCAATACCTGCCACTTGAATTATTGATTGACGGGCAATGGCGCCGATTAAACCGCACCCTTACCCCTGTGGAGATTGAACATCTGGGAAACTCCTTGATGACGACCTTGCCTAGCGGATGGAATAATCCCATCATCAAGTAATTTAGTCGTCAAATAAGAGCTGGAATATTATTTAAACAGGCTGGCAAAATCATCAGTACAGGACTTCACCATAATAATGGCATGTTCCCGAGTGCCATTCGAATTCGGATAATAGTTCTTGCGCAGATCAATCTGATGAAAACCGGTTTTTTCATACAGTTTAATTGCAGCAGTATTGCTTTCCCGTACTTCCAGAAAGATTTGTACTGGACTATTTTTCAATAATGCAATTGAGGCATCTAGCAACTGATAACCTAAACCTTTGCCCTGTTGCGCAGGATCAATTGCCATCAGTAATAAATTGGCTTCATCCAACACCGGCTGTAAAATGCAGAACCCTACGACTTGCCCTGCTTGTTCAATCACAGTGCTTTGATAGGCAGTAACAGCATCTTCAAATTGTTTAAAGGTCCAGGGATGGGATTGTACTTTGGTTTCAATCTTGGCAACGGCTGGTACATCCGCAGCTTGCATCAAACGAATCATCTTCGTTCATCTTATCTAGAATTAACCTCCGCATTATAGAAACTTTATTTAAAAAATCGAGCAAAAAAAAGAGCAACTTAGGTTGCTCTTCAGTCTTTTAATCTAGTTTTAAATTAAAGGCCCAGTTTTTGTTTCCAGCTTTGTAATAAGCTATGGGTGTCATGATCATTTGGATGAAAACCAGGTTTAAAGTACATCAGCATTTCTTTACCCATACCGGTAATAATTCCTTTAGATGGGCTATAACCATAAGTATAGATTTCTTTTAAAGCTCCAAGACTTAACTGACGGTCTTCTTTCAATAAACGCAATACGAAGTAGCTTTGTACAAAGAATAGCGTGACCATCGCTGCAACCAGTGAAGTGGTACGCAGTAGATAAGATTTTAAACCTTTACCGAAAACACCTTCGAATACATCATAGGCCACGGCCTTATGTTCATTCTCTTCAATTGCATGCCAGAGCCACATGGTTTTCATGGTGTCATCTTTCATCAGTTCCTGAATATGCTGATTGGTCAGTAACTGAGATGCAATGGTCGCAGTAAAATGTTCTAGTGCAGTCGTCGCAGTGAGGTCGACCATTTCCTGGGTAATACCAACTGGCTTACCGACTGCCGCAAAGATTTTGCGTGCAGTTTGAATGACTCGGTCAGTATAATGATCTAGCGTATCAACATCATGGCCATGGCGTTGCGCTGAGGCATTAAAGCCAACATGTTCCTGGGTATGCATGGCTTCCTGACCAATAAAGGCAGAAATTTCTTTTTGCAATGCTTCATTGTCTTTAATTGCTGGGTGCTGACGTACAGCGCGAACAGAATCAATAAAGAATTTTTCGCCTGCCGGGAATAATGCAGAGAGTGCAGTCATAAAGTGAGTCAGTCCTGCTGAACCATTCATCCAGTATTCTGGCACTTGATCAAAATCAAAACTCATACGACGTACCGGAAAACTTGCGCCTGCACGATTGGTAATTTTCACTTGAGCATTCATACACTTACTCCCATCAGTTCTATATAGAGCTGAAATCTAATTATTAAAATTCTTATAGTTATATTACTGCGTTGAATTTTTCACATAAGGGTAGATAAGGTCAGTGAAATATCACTTAAGGACAGCTTGTAAATATATTGTTAGACAATTTAAATATGCTTGAAAATGAGTAGGTTGAATTTACAGATATAAAAAAAGCGTCCCAAAGGGACGCTTTTTTCACACAATCAGCGATTATGCAGTTACTTTAGCAACTACACCAGCACCAACTGTACGACCACCCTCACGGATCGCAAAACGTAGACCTGGGTCCATTGCGATTGGGTGAATTAGTTCTACTGACATTTCTACGTTGTCACCAGGCATAACCATTTCAACGCCTTCTTTCAAAGAAATCGCGCCAGTTACGTCAGTTGTACGGAAGTAGAACTGTGGACGGTAACCGTTAAGGAATGGAGTGTGACGACCACCTTCGTCTTTAGAAAGTACGTATACTTCTGCATCGAATTTAGTGTGCGGTTTGATAGAACCTGGTTTAGCAAGTACTTGACCACGTTGTACGTCTTCACGTTTAGTACCACGAAGCAAGATACCACAGTTCTCACCAGCACGGCCTTCGTCAAGAAGTTTACGGAACATTTCAACGCCAGTTACAGTAGTCTTAACTGTGTCTTTGATACCCACGATTTCAACTTCTTCACCAACTTTGATGATACCAGTTTCAACACGGCCAGTTACAACTGTACCACGGCCAGAAATTGAGAATACATCTTCGATTGGCATCAAGAATGCTTGGTCGATTGCACGTTCTGGTTCTGGGATGTAAGAGTCAAGCGCTTCAACAAGAGCTACAACTGCGTCTTCACCGTATTGACCAGCTTCACCGTTCAGTGCAGCAAGTGCTGAACCACGGATTACAGGAGTGTCATCACCTGGGAAGTCGTAAGTAGAAAGAAGTTCACGAACTTCCATTTCAACCAGTTCAAGAAGCTCTTCGTCGTCTACAAGGTCGCATTTGTTCAAGAATACAACGATGTAAGGTACACCTACCTGACGAGAAAGCAGGATGTGTTCACGAGTTTGTGGCATTGGACCGTCAGTCGCAGCACATACAAGGATCGCACCGTCCATCTGAGCAGCACCAGTAATCATGTTTTTAACATAATCGGCGTGGCCCGGGCAGTCTACGTGAGCATAGTGACGAGTTGGAGAATCGTATTCTACGTGTGAAGTATTAATTGTAATACCACGTGCTTTTTCTTCTGGTGCAGAGTCGATTGCAGCGTAGTCTTTCGCTTCACCACCGAATTTTTTAGCACATACAGTTGCAATCGCAGCTGTTAAAGTTGTTTTACCATGGTCAACGTGACCGATTGTGCCCACGTTAACGTGTGGCTTATTACGTTCAAACTTAGCCTTAGCCATGTTCATCTTCCTTTGTAGATTACTCATGCAGTAAACCTGCATGAGTATTAGATTTTAACTATAAATTTAGTTAGGCAATATAGTAATCGAAAGATTACTCGTCGTCACCTTTTTTGCCGCCAGCTTGGAACTTAGCAATGATGCCTTCAGCCACGTTACGTGGAGTTTCAGCATATTTAGCAAATTCCATAGAGTAAGTCGCACGACCTTGAGACATAGAACGCATGTGAGTTGCGTAACCAAACATCTCAGAAAGTGGAACTTCAGCACGGATTGCTTTAGTACCGCCAGGAAGATCGTCCATACCTTGAACCATACCACGACGACGGTTTAAGTCACCCATGATATCGCCCATGTAGTCTTCTGGAGTTTCTACTTCAACTTTCATGATTGGTTCAAGAAGAACAGGATCTGCTTTCATGAAACCGTCACGGAAGGCATAAGAACCCGCCATTTTGAACGATAATTCGTCAGAGTCGACATCATGGTAAGAACCGTCGAACAATGTCGCTTTGATGCCAACTACTGGGTAACCAGCAAGGACACCATTCTTCATACGTTCTTGGATACCTTTGTCAACCGCACCGAAGAATTCTTTCGGTACTACACCGCCGACAACTTCTTCAGCGAACTCGTAGTCTTTACCAGATTCAGGGTCCATTGGCTCAAGACGTACGTATACGTGACCAAATTTACCTTTACCACCTGTTTGACGAACGAATTTACCTTCTTGTTCAACAGATTTTTTGATCGTTTCACGGTAAGCAACCATTGGTTTACCAATGTTTGCTTCAACGTTGAACTCACGTTTCATACGGTCAACGATGATGTCAAGGTGAAGCTCACCCATACCAGCAATGATGGTTTGACCAGATTCTTCGTCAGTACGTACGCGGAACGATGGATCTTCTTTCGCCAAACGACCTAAAGCAACTGACATTTTTTCTTGGTCAGCTTTAGTTTTAGGCTCAACTGCAAGTGCAATTACTGGCTCTGGGAATTCCATACGCTCTAGTGTAATTACGTGGTTTTCATCACATAATGTATCACCAGTCGTTGTATCTTTAAGACCTACACATGCCGCGATGTCGCCCGCACGAATTTCTTCGATGTCGTGACGGTCATTTGCGTGCATCTGTACGATACGGCCGATACGCTCACGTTTCATTTTCACTGGGTTATAAACCGGGCTACCCGCTTTAAGAACACCAGAGTAAACACGTACGAACGTTAAGTTACCAACGAATTTGTCGTTCATGATTTTGAACGCTAACGCAGCAAACGGTGCATCATCAGACGCTTCACGAGAACCTTCAGTTTCGTCTTTGTCGTCTAAGATACCTTTGATTGCTTCAACGTCAGTCGGCGCTGGAAGGAATTCAATTACTGCGTCCAACATACGTTGAACACCTTTGTTTTTGAACGCCGAACCACACATCATCGGTTGAATTTCGTTTGCAAGCGTACGCGTACGTAAACCAGCTACGATTTCTTCTTTCGTCAAATCACCTTCTTCAAGGTATTTGTCCATAAGCTCTTCAGATGCTTCCGCAGCTGCTTCAACCATGTTTGTACGCCATTCATTAGCAGTATCAACTAGGTCAGCTGGGATGTCGCCATATTCGAACTTCATACCTTGAGATGCTTCATCCCAGATAATCGCTTTCATTTCGATAAGGTCAACAACACCTTGGAAGTTTTCTTCAGCACCGATTGGAACAACGATTGGCACTGGGTTAGCACCCAAGCGAGTTTTCATTTGTTCAACCGCACGGAAGAAGTTCGCACCAGTACGGTCCATTTTGTTAACGAACGCAATACGTGGAACTTTATATTTGTTCGCTTGACGCCATACAGTTTCAGACTGAGGTTGTACACCACCTACAGCACAGTAAACCATACACGCACCGTCAAGAACACGCATAGAACGCTCAACTTCGATTGTGAAGTCAACGTGTCCTGGGGTGTCAATAACGTTAATACGGTGTTGTTCGAACTGGTTGCCCATACCTTTCCAGAAGCATGTTACAGCTGCTGAAGTAATGGTAATACCACGTTCTTGCTCTTGTTCCATCCAGTCCGTAGTTGCCGAACCTTCGTGAGTTTCACCTAGTTTGTGGCTCTCACCTGTGTAGAACAAAATACGTTCAGAAGTCGTTGTTTTACCAGCGTCAATGTGCGCTGAGATACCAATGTTACGGTAACGAGAAATTGGGGTTTGACGAGCCATGATTTCTTGCATTCCTAAATTTTGTTGTTTAAAACAGGACGCTTTAAGCTGCTGGGCAACTTAAAGCGATTCGATGACAAAACAGCGAAAACTGGCTCATCATCCTCCTGAATAGGGGCTGTTTTAACCGCTTAGAAGCGATAGTGAGAGAAGGCTTTGTTGGCTTCAGCCATACGGTGCACATCTTCACGTTTTTTAACCGCTGCGCCTTTACCTTCAGCTGCATCAAGCAACTCACCAGCAAGACGTAAAGCCATAGTTTTTTCAGAACGCTTAGCAGCAGCATCTACTAACCAACGCATAGCCAAGGCAGTACGACGGGATGGGCGCACTTCCATAGGTACCTGGTATGTAGCACCACCAACACGGCGTGCTTTTACTTCGACCATAGGACGAACTTTTTCAAGAGTAGTCTCGAAAAATTCAACTGGATCTACTTTAGATTTTTCTTGAACGCGGTCTAAAGCACCGTAAACGATACTTTCAGCAATAGATTTTTTACCATCTTGCATTACGTGGTTCATGAATTTAGCGATTGTTTGGCTGCTGAACTTAGGATCCGGAAGGATTTCACGAGCAGCGACTACGCGACGTCTTGGCATTTTAAAACTACCTATAAATATGACACTTCAGGTTAATCCAGCAGTAGCACAAAGTGTCGTGTGCATTCGCTGGCCTTACTACACGTCGCTTGAATTTTCACAAAATTAAATGCAGAAATCAGACAAGCGAGACGATAAAGGATTGCAGTTCTAGCGAACTAAGAGCTTAATCTCGAAAGATTATTTCTTAGGACGTTTAGTACCGTATTTAGAGCGAGCTTGGTTACGATCTTTAACACCAGCACAGTCTAAAGAACCACGAACGGTATGGTAACGTACACCTGGTAAGTCTTTAACACGACCACCACGGATAAGAACAACACTGTGCTCTTGCAGGTTATGGCCTTCACCACCGATGTAGCTAGAAACTTCGAAACCTGAAGTTAAGCGAACACGGCAAACTTTACGCATTGCTGAGTTAGGTTTTTTAGGTGTAGTTGTGTAAACACGTGTACAAACACCACGGCGCTGTGGACAAGCCTTCAACGCAGGAACTTTAGATTTTTCAACTAAAGTCGTACGACCCTTACGGATCAACTGATTTGTTGTTGCCATGTGGCAATTCTCCCGTTAATAAAAAGCCCCAAAAAAATACTACTTTTTGAGGGCATGCAATTGTATGTCAAGATGCAAAATCGGTCAATATGCCGGAGTCAGGCAAAACACGATCGCATCTCGACTTTAAGCGTTTATTTTATGGCGAAAATCACTTATTTTTTCGATTTTGTGGCAGCATTTTTTGTAACATCTTCCGTAGTTTCCTCAGCTTGCGTTTGTTTGCCTACAGTCTCGGAGTTTTCTGGATTGTTTGTATCCGTCTCTTCTTCAGCGGCTGCCTGTAACATTTCTGTGTCATTTTCCTGTAAGCCAAGCTCTTCTTCCAGTGCTGCATCTGCATCAAAAGAATCTTTTGGAATAGCTGGTTTTTGTTCCTGTTTAGCGTCGGCATGTTCAACCAGTTTATCGGTCAATTCATCCAGACCTTCACTGACTTTTTCATCTTTTTTCACTTCAGCTTCTTCTGGGCTTAGACTTTCCTGATCCTTCTTAACCAGCTTGACCTGCTTAATAGTTTGATTGCCTTCAATTGGGATTTCTTTATCCAGAATTGGCTTATCTTTGTCCGCTGCTGAATGATCAAGATTTTCCATCAGCTTCGGTGCTGCTTGCTGGAGCAGATCAACTGCTTTTTCATAGGCAGCGTATGGTGACAAACCTAGATCCTGATGCTGTTGTAGATACTGACGAGCATGCGAGAATACTTCTTGAGCTTTCTGGTTCACATCATTCACAAAGCGATGACTATAGACTGCGCCAATCCCTGCACTCGCCAATGGAGTCAATTTGGTTAACTGTTCTAATAAAGACAGTTTTGGGAAATGGTTCATCCATTCCCACTTCATGCTGCCATCCTGATTGCTGAGCCATTTTTTCAGTGTTTCTACATCGTTGCTTGATCCAAGCATAGTCTGCAACTGGGAAAGGTCATGTGTCTTTAAAGTACTGCTCAGCGCTTTAAGCCCCATCAAGAGTGCTTGTTTTTCTGCAATCAGACTGAGATCAATCTGTCTAAAGATATGCTGTACGATTTCCTGATCGTCTTCCTTGCTCAGATCAAAACCATAAGAACGTCCTACTTGATAGATGGTACGCAGTGCCATCAATAAAGAAGCTGGAATATCAATCGCAGTTCCCAATACGCCAGTGACGCCACTTACAGCGCCTTGTACCGTCGCCATCCATTTATTTTGTTCGGCAAACGCCTGAGAAATGCGTTGTGAACGCGTAGTATCCTGAGTCAGTTCTTCCAGATCCTTCGCCCCTGCTTCATTCAGAATGGCATCAACCGAACTCATCTGGTTACTGAATTGATTCAGGTGATTATAAAAGTAGTCAGATACTTTGTCGGCCAGCTGGGGAGAAACAAAATGCGCGACATTATTCACGGTATTAAAACGACGGCCCAGCAGCTGACGGGAAACATTTGGAAGATGTTCGCGTAGCATGTCTTTAGGATTTTCATATTTTTTTGAAGCAAAAGGGCTTTTGACTTTTGCCGAGCCATCAACAGCATGATCGGTATTGAAGGTTTTAGTCACAGAATCTGGTGCAACATGATTTAACAGTTCCAAACCTGTTGAACTGAACTTTTTCGCCACTCCAAAGGCATTCGAAATCAGACCATTAGATTGTTTATTATTAGCATTTACCATTTTTTACCTCAGCATGCACGTGCTTGTATTTGGTATAAATACTAGGTGTAGTCAGCATTTATCTCAACCTTATTCTGTTTCATTTAGTAAAAGCTCTACACAGTACTTTATAAACTCAACCTACTGTCACACGGCATAACATTTGCCATAAGATTTCAAAAATCTTTCTGCTATGATGTTCTGCATTGTGAAATAGGGGTCAGCGCTATATTTTGCTGTCTTATCAACGCCAAATATCTCCCGCTGCCCCAGAGATAAACTATAAGGATCTGTAGATGAAACGTGTTGTCATCACTGGTATGGGTATTAACTCGTGCATTGGTAATACATTAGAGGATGTGAATCACTCTTTACAAAACGGGATTTCAGGAACACGTTTTAATCCGACTTATGCTGAACTGAATTTCAAGAGTCATGTTAGCGCTGCTGCTGAACAGGATTTTGATGGTATTGACCGTAAGCTGAAACGCTTTATGGGCGTGTGCGCGATGTATGCCTATAATGCTGCTGTGGCTGCTGTTGAGCATGCGGGTTTAAAGCAGGAAGATCTGGCGAATAATCCACGTTATGGTATTGCGGGTGGTTCAGGTGGCAACTCGACAGCTTCTGTAGTAGAAATGACAAAATTGCTGGAAGAAAAAGGCGCACGCAAAGTTGGTCCATTCTTCGTACCACGTAACATGTCGAATACCATTACAGCAAACGTCGGTGTGGCATTCAAATTACAAGGGATTGCCCACTCGATTACCAGCGCCTGCGCAACTTCTGCCGATGCCATTGGTTATGCTTATAACCTGATTCAATTAGGCAAACAGGATCTAATGCTTGCCGGTGGTGGCGAAGAAGATCACTGGTCTCAAAGCCTGCTGTTTGATGCGATGGGTGCACTGTGCTCTAAATACAACGACACACCTGAAACAGCTTCTCGTCCATATTCAGCAGACCGTGACGGTTTCGTGATTGCTGGTGGTGGCGGTTTTGTGGTGCTTGAGTCACTGGAACATGCTCAGGCACGTGGCGCGAATATTCTGGCTGAGGTTGTAGCTTATGCAGCCAACTCTGATGGTGCTGACATGGTTGCTCCATCTGGCGAAGGTGCAACACGTTGTATCCTGATGGCTCTAGAAGAAGCCAAACAGCATGGTGTAGATAAAATTGACTATGTGAATACACATGGTACTTCTACCCCAGCAGGTGATGTTACTGAACTTAAAGCTATGGCACGTGCCTTCGGTGAAGGTCAGGTTCCTCCACTCAGCTCGACTAAATCTATGACAGGTCACAGCCTGGGTGCTGCAGGTGTACAGGAAGCGATCTACTCTATCCTGATGATGCAAAATGACTTTATTGCACCAAACATCAATGTGACTGAACTGGATGAAGGCGCAAAACCATTTGATATCGTACTTGAAAAACGTGACGCAAAATTGAATACTGTGATGAGTAACAGTTTCGGTTTCGGCGGCGTAAATGCTTGTCTCGTTTTCAAAAAATGGGAAGGCTAAGCCGCCCATTTTAGGGTGACTTGATGGATGCTCCTTCTGATGCTTTCTTGTGGGTAAAAGCATTACATATTATTGCTGTGGTTTGCTGGTTTGCTGCATTGTTCTATCTGCCACGGCTTTATGTCTACCATGCCATGAGCGAAGATGTCGTAAGTCATCAACGCTTTGAAATTATGGAACGCAAGCTGTATCGCGGGATTATGTGGCCAGCTATGGTCGCCACGCTGATCACAGCACACTTTCTGGTCGATTGGGGTGATGCAACGCGTCATTACCATGAAGCCTTATGGTTCTATCTGAAAGTCGGCTTGGTTGGCTTGCTGGTCATTTACCATTTGGTATGTGGTTATTATCGTAAGAAACTGATGGGAAATGCCCATTACAAGTCACACAAGTTCTGGCGCTTCTTTAATGAAATGCCAACGCTGATTTTATTTGCTGTGGTGATTTTAGTGGTGGTAAAACCTACTTTCTAAAATTCCCTAAAATAAAAAATCCCCGATTGATCGGGGATTTTTTATGTCTGCACTTTATTCTCCGGAGAGAATTTGCTGACGTTTACGAAGACGTGGTTTATACAAAGTATGATAAGTAGTAAACAGAATCACCAACCACAGCGGACTAATCATCAGTGCCTTCATGGTATCTGCTTCCAGACTTAAAATAACTAAGGCAAAGAACAAGAAGATCAGCACCAGATAGGACATCCAGATTCCGCCTGGCATCTTGAAGGTCGAAGTGGCATGTTTTTCAGGTTGCTGTTTACGGTAACGGATATAACACACCATAATCAGCCCCCAGATACTGATAAATAGAATCACACAGAGTGAGCTGGCCAGCGTAAAGGCTTCCATCGTGTTCGGTACAAAGTACTGGAAAGCTGCACCTGCCATAATAAAGGCACAAGAAAATAACAGACCTTTAGCCGGAACTGCGCGACTTGAAAGCTCAGCCAAAGCCTGAGGTGCCTGACCATCACGTGCCAGACCAAACAGCATCCGGCTGGTAGAGAACACGCCACTATTCATGGAGGACATCACAGAAGACAGCACCACCAGATTCATGATAATGGCTGACACTGGAATACCCGCATGCAGGAAAAGGGTCACGAAAGGGCTTTGATCAGCAGGAATTTCTACCCACGGTGTTACAGACATAATCACCAGCAGAGACAATACATAGAACAGGATGATTCGCGTAGGAATCGCATTCACTGCTTTAGGCAAGTTCTTTTCCGGATCCTTGGTTTCAGCCGCCATCGTACCCAGCAGCTCTACACCTACGAAAGCAAACATCGCAATCTGGAAGCCAGCCAGAAAGCCCATTGTGCCCTTAGGGAACATACCATCATAGGCCCAGACATTGGTCAGGCTGGCAGCCGATCCACTTGGTGCCTGGAAGTCGCTGAAGATCATATATCCGCCAATCACAATCAGGCCCAGAATCGCCAGAATTTTAATCAGGGCGAACCAAAACTCGATTTCACCAAACAGCTTCACGGTCAGCAGGTTAATTCCCAGTACCAGCAATACACAGCCCGCACTGATCATGGCCTGTCCCATGGGTGTAAAAGCCATATCGGGTGGCAGCCAGAAATTCAGATAATTGATAATTGCCGCTAAGTCGGCAATACCGACCAGAATCCAGCCCAGCCAGTACGACCAGCCAATATAATAGCCAGCCCCCGGACCAATCAGGTCATGCGCCATATCAATGAAGGATTTATAGTGCAAATTGGATAACAGGATTTCCCCTAATGCACGCATCAGGAAAAAGAACATGGCTCCAATAATCATGTAGATAAACAAGATTGAAGGCCCTGCCAGTGCAATCGTTTTACCAGAACCCATAAACAGGCCTGTACCAATGGCACCACCAATGGCAATTAACTGCAAATGGCGGTTAGAGAGCTTACGTTGTAATTCATGGGGAGATGATGATGCATCATCTTTAGAAGAGGCTGTATTCATATTCGGTTCCTTTTTCACATCAGGCCCTCGCTCATCTGATCGGATTTCTTCCTGAAATCCTGATTACAGATGCAGTTTCATTTAATAAATTAAATGATCAGGCCAGATGTGCTTACAAAATCAAGTTGGGAGATATAAAAATCTGAAACAACTTAAGGGAGCGCTGCAATCACTGCAATTTCAATTAACCAGGCGGGATTCACCAGATCCGCCTGAATGGTTGCGCGTGCTGGTGTACCACATCCCTCGAGCCATTCAATCCAGAGCGCATTGACGGTTTGAAAGTCTTCCAGGTTTTTAACAAAGAGCTGTGCAGATAACAGACGGCTTTTGTCTGTACCTGCCAGTTTAAGGAGTTGATCAATCTTCATGAGCACTTCACGCGTTTGACCACGAATATCCAGACTGCTGCTGTCTGGCACCTGCCCTGATAAATACACCGTTTTATTGTGAATGGTGACAGCACTCATGACCTGATTGCTGTTCAAACGCTGAATATCTGCATGTTCCGTCATAATTTTATCCTCTCTTATTTCTAATATTTGTTTAATCTTTAGCTTTCAATCTGCACGGGCACACGTTGAGTAATGGCACACATCAGCTCATAGCCAACCGTACCCGAACCCGCGGCCACTTCATCAATCGGCAATACTGTGCCGTGTATGGATTGTCCCCACAGCACAACTTCGCTACCAATCTGCGCATCAGGTACAGAACCTAGATCAACCGCCAGCATATCCATACTGACGCGACCGACCGTTTGGGTTCGAATCCCATCTACCAAAACTGGTGTTCCAGTTTGTGTGATTCGCTGATAACCATCCGCATAACCACAGGCCACAATTCCAATCTGCATATCTTGCTCAACTATAAAAGTAGAGCCATAACCAATGCTGTCTCCTGCCCGAACCTGCTGAATCGCGATCAGTTCGCTACGCAGACTCATGGTCGGCTTTAAGTTCCAGTGATCAATCGTATGGGCGGGATAGTCAGGTGAGCTGCCGTAAAGCATGATGCCGCTACGTACAATGTCTGACTGTATATGCTGATGATGACGCAGAATGGCAGCACTATTACTGAGTGAAGTTTTGCCCGGCAGATTTTGAATGGTTTCGGTAAAGACCAGCTGTTGATGTTCAATACCTTCCTGTCCAAGGCGCATGCCATCCGCATCGGAAAAATGTGTCATATGACTGATGGAGCATACTTGCTTAATATTTTTTAATTCCTGAAAAGCGACACGATACTGCTCAGGTAAAAAACCCAGTCGGTTCATTCCGCTATTCATTTTTAAAAAGACATCAAACTGTACGTCTGGTTGTAAGTCGACAAAGGTTTTTAACCATTCCAGTTGATGCTGGGCATGAATTGCAAAACTTATCCCGTACTTGGCGCAGTCGAATAAATCTTCAAGGCCAAAAATGCCTTCCAGTAACAATAAGGGTTTGTCACAGCCTAAGGCACGCAAACGCTTTCCTTCAGTAAGATCCAGAAAGGCAAAACCATCAGCACTTTTTAATGCGGGATAAACCCGCTCAATACCGTGCCCATAGGCATCAGCTTTAACCACTGCAAAGACCTGGCTTTGAGGTGCGCAGGAACGTGCAACTTGCAGGTTATGTTGCAATGCCTGTTGATGAATCACCGCGTGTATTGGACGTGGCATAAATTTCTTCCCTGAAACTGATAATCCTTAAAAGCTTAAGCAACCTGCTGATAACGATTCAGCGACAAGCCTTCAGTACTAATCTCAGGTGCTTGACCCAGTACCAGATCACTGATCAGCTTTCCTGAACCACAGGCCATGGTCCAGCCTAGGGTACCGTGTCCAGTATTCAGGAACAGGTTATTAAAGCGTGTTGGTCCAATGATTGGCGTACTATCCGGGGTCATTGGACGTAAGCCGGTCCAGAAACTGGCCTGCGCCATATCGCCGCCCGGGAACAGGTCACGAGTGACCATTTCCAAGGTTGCGCGACGATCTTCATTCAGACCCAAATTAAAGCCTGTCAGCTCTGCCATACCACCGACACGGATGCGCTGATCAAAACGAGTCAATGCAATCTTGTAAGTTTCATCCAGCACAGTCGATTGCGGTGCATGAGTCTGATCCACAATTGGAATGGTCAATGAATAACCTTTAACCGGATACACCGGCAGATCCAGGTGTAACGGCTTCAGGAAATCACGGGAATAGCTACCGAAAGCCAGCACATATTTATCTGCGGTCAATACCTGACCGTTGACCAGCACACCTTTAATCTGGTCACCTTCAAACAGCAGTTTTTCAACCTGCTGGTTAAACTTGAATTGTACGCCCATGCCTTTGGCGTAATTGGCCAGTGCATTGGTAAACAGGTAGCAATCACCGGTTTCATCATTTGGCAGATGCAAACCACCTACTAGTTTATCTTTAGCTTCTGCCAGTGCCGGTTCAACTTTGGCTAGCTGCTCACGATCCAGCAACTCAAAATCCACGCCGGTTTCTTTCAGCACTTCGATATCACGTTGCACTGCGTCGAGCTGTGCTTCCTTACGGAAAATCTGCAAGGTTCCCTTAGAACGGTTTTCATAAGAAATGCCGATATCACGACGTAGATTACGTAAACAGTCACGGCTATATTCAGCGACCCGCACCATACGTTCTTTATTCACTGCATAATGTTGAGCATTACAGTTTTTCAGCATCTGGGCCATCCACTGTAACTGCCACAGACTACCATCAACATTAATCGCCAATGGTGCATGATGCTGGAACATCCATTTCACTGCTTTAAATGGAATGCCAGGTGCTGCCCATGGTGTCGAATAACCAGGAGAAATCTGGCCCGCATTACCAAAACTGGTTTCTTCAGCCGGACCTGCCTGACGGTCAAGGACAGTCACTTCTGCTCCCTGCTGCGCAAGATAGTAGGCACTTGTTACACCAATGACACCACCACCCAATACAATTACGCGCATGACATTACCCTCAATGACATTTATAGTTTATTTCACCAGTATATTTTTGGATCAATAGTGAATTTCACTGTTTTAAACTGATATATTCAGCAAATTCACTAGATTCTTCGCGTCATTTTTAAAAATTAAGGGAATAATAGATGCGCAAATTAGACCGCATTGATCGCATGATTTTAGATATCCTGCAGCGCGATGGACGCATTGCCATTAGTGAACTTGCCTCCCGAGTCAACCTCTCCACCACACCCTGTTCCGAGCGGGTCAAGCGACTGGAACGGGATGGGATCATCATGGGTTACCATGCCCGGCTCAATCCGGAAAAGCTGGAAAAGAACTTACTAGTATTTCTGGAAATCAAACTTTCTGCCAAATCGGGCGATGTATTTGAACAGGTCGCGCGTGACTTAAGTGAAATTCCTGAAGTGCTGGAATGTCATCTGATCTCGGGAGATTTTGATTACCTGGTGAAAGCCCGCCTAAAGGAAATGAGTGCTTACCGGCGTCTGCTTGGGGATTTATTAAAAAAGCTCCCCTCTTCTGCTTCCTCACATAGTTATGTGGTGATGGAAGAAGTAAAGGAAAGTTCATATCTGGATGTAGGAATCTAATTCTGACCCGAGTTCAAGTGGTAGACACAACAAAACCCCATAAGGGGCTTTGTTGTGAACCGTTTATCTGAATTAGATAAGTTTAAAATAAAATTTTATTATTTATATTGATGATTATTTAAAACTAGGCAGGAATACGTAGTACCTGACCCGGGAAAATATCATCTGCATTTTTCAGTAAAGGGCGATTTGCCTCGAAAATCTTGTTGTACTGGTTGGCATCACCATAAAATTCTTTCGAAATTTTAGATAAGGTATCACCCGATTTAACCGTATAGAACTTACTTTCAGGTTCCGGATTCGCTACAGTCAGCTGGTCATCCACTTTAGCGACATGATCAACATTTCCTACCGCTAAAATAATCTTTTCACGATCCGCCTGACTTTGTACCTGTCCGCGTACGGTTGCCAGATCTGAGGTTGAGTTATAGCTGATCGACAATCCTGTAATTGGCAGTCCTAGGCTTTTAACATGGCCTAATAATTTGTTCGCTATTTCCTGTGCAGAAGGTTCAGCCGATGCTGCTTTAGGTGCAGCGGCAGGTGCCTGTTGAGTTGCTGCCGGTGTCTGTTGTGGCTCCGCAGCTGCAGTGTTCTTTTTACCAACGCCTTTTACAAAATCAAAAAGACCCATAGTGGACTCCATTCTTGTTATTCATCAGATCATTCTTATTTGTACAAGGAAAGCAGCAGATACAAAGTTAGTCATTGGTAAGCAAAAGGTTATCGATTGTAAAATCACCCTATATCTATTCTACAGGCACAAAAAAACCACCTTGCGGTGGTCTTTAGGTTCAGCAAAGCTGAAAATCAGTATTAACCAAGTTTTTTAGTAACATAGTCAATAGCAGATTGAACAGTTGTGATTTCGTTAGAATCTTCATCAGGAATAGTGATGTCGAAGTCATTTTCGAAAGACATAACAAGTTCAACTAGGTCTAGAGAGTCAGCACCTAAGTCATCCATGAAAGATGCTTCGTTTTTAATCTCTTCGACTTTAATACCAAGTTGTTCTGCAACCGCTTGTTTAACGCGTTGTTCGATATCGCTCACAGGAATTCTCCTCATTGCTTGTGGCGTTTTTAATGCCGTTAGTTTAATTGAATCTATAAAATTTGGAAAGTTAATACATGTGCCGTTTAGCTCATGTATAAACCACCATTAACGTGAATGACTGTACCTGTAATGTAACTGGCTTTGTCCGATGCCAGGAAACTTACGGCATTCGCGATATCTTGTGGATCACCTAAACGGTTTAAAGCCACTTGATCACTCATTTTCTTGCGAATTTCTTCACTTAACTGTTCAGTCATTTCAGTCGCGATAAAGCCTGGTGCAACAGCATTGACAGTAATCTGACGACTACCCATTTCTTTAGCCAGACTGCGACCAAATGCCTCAATACCTGCTTTTGCTGCAGAGTAGTTTGCCTGACCTGGGTTAGCAAAATGCGCCACCACAGAACTGATATTAATGATACGGCCGAAACGTGCCTTAGTCATACCTTTCAGCACACGTTTAGATAAACGATAAACGGCTTTCAGATGAATGTTTAAAATATCATCCCAGTCGTCTTCCGACATACGCAATAACAGATTGTCTTTGGTAATACCGGCATTATTCACCAGTACCAGCACAGGACCATAGTTTTGCTCAATATCGCTGACCAGTGCATCAATCGCAGCACCATCACGTACATCTAAAACTTTACCGGCACCATGTTCAGCAAATTGTACGTTAAGTTTCTCTGCACCCGCTTCAGAAGTTGCAGTACCTACGACAAAATAACCGTCTTGAATTAATTGTTGTGCAATTGCAGCACCAATGCCGCGGCTTGCACCTGTCACCAAGGCAACTTTACGTTCCTGTGTCATGCAATTTTCCCTTCTGCCACCAATACGGTGTTAAGCGCATCTTCCAGACGAGATTGAGTATCTAATGGAAGTGCTTTTTCGATATTCGGTAAACGTTTTGCCATATTGGCCAGTACATTACCTGGGCCACATTCTACAATGTACTCAACGCCTTCATCTTGAAGGAATTGTAGTGTTTTAGTCCATTGCACTGACTCATACAGCTGCTCAGTCAAAGCCTGACGAAGTTCAGTCACGTCCGCAGCTGCTTTTGCGCCTACATTTTGTAATACAGGTATGCGTGGCATCTCAATGGCAGTTTGTTCCAAAGCTGTTGCGAACTGCTCAGCGGCAGGTTTCATCAGTGAACAATGTGAAGGAACTGAAACTGGTAGTGCAATCGCTTTACCGCCATTTTCTTTGGCCAGTGCCATCACGGCTTCTACACGTTCTTTATTACCAGCAACTACGACTTGCCCCTGAGCATTATAGTTGGCTGCTTCAACTGAACCTTCGCCTGCTGCTGTTGCTTGTGCACAAAGCTCGATCACTTTGGCATCATCCAGACCCAGAATCGCTGCCATTGCACCTACGCCTTGAGGTACAGCAGTTTGCATCAACTTACCACGCAGGTTCACCAGCTTGACTGCATCACCCAGACTTAAAGCACCCGCTGCAACTAACGCGCTGTATTCACCGAGTGAATGGCCCGCCATATATTTTGGTGCTACTCCACCCAGCTCTAACCATACACGCCATAAAGCGATTGATGCTGTTAATAGTACCGGTTGAGTAAATTCGGTTTGATCCAGACCTTCACCCGTCTGTGCAATCTGCCACAGATCAAAACCCACCGCTTCAGATGCTTCAGCAAATGTATCGCGGATACCACTAAACTGTTCTGCAAGTTCAGCGAGCATGCCGACTTTTTGCGAACCCTGACCTGGGAACACAAATGCAGTTTTAGTTGCTTGAGCTGCTTGTTCGAGTTGTTTAGCAGACATAAATAAAATCCTTTCATTCAAGAGGTGCGAATCTTTTCTTAGACCTAAAAGTTGGCCGATCAGATCACCTTACCCATTGTGGAGCGCAATTTAACACGTAATTTTGGCTTGGGTAATTGCCAAATACAACAAAAACCGCGACTTCACATGATGACCGCAAAACCTATGTATAAAATCAAGCATAAAAAAAGGGAGCTTAACGCTCCCATTTTTTCTACTAAGCTTTAACGCTTAATACATCATCAATTATTCAGCAGATGCTTTAGCGAATAATTGACGACCACGGTAGATACCATCTTTAGATACGTGGTGACGACGATGAGTTTCACCAGTAGTTTGGTCTACAGTTAATGCATTCTCAGTTAAAGCGTCATGTGAACGGCGCATGTCACGGCGAGAGCGACTTTTACGGTTTTGCTGAACGGCCATGATGGCTCCTTACAAATATCGAAAAAATGGATCAGAACAAATTCGATTGTCTTATACGCATGAGTATAACACAAAAATTAGTTAAGTTTACCCTTCAAAGCTGCCAAAACTTCAAACGGATTATCCCGTTTTTCTTCAACAACTTCTTCTGCGGCAGGTTGATGCTTATGCTCACAAACATCATGCTTAGGAGACAGCGGCATCAACAATAACAATTCATCTTCTATCAGTGCGAGCAAGTCAGCGGTGGCAGGTGCATCATATGAACCTTTCGTCGTTGCTTCACTTTCACCTAAGACGATGAAATCAGCATCCTCATCCAAGCGCTCTATCAGTGACTCATCATCCACAAGAGCTAGATGAAAATCTGAAACGAGTTCGATTTCAACAGTTTCCAGACAACGCTGGCATTCCATTGGAACTTTCGTTTCAACATGACCATCCAACCATGCAATGCGATGATAGGCATCCATTGATAGCTTACAGTCTATGTTAATCAATTGATCATCAATTGATCCAACAGCTTCACGAGCAATACGAACAAAGCGAGATAATGGCAGGTTTCCTGACCATACAAAGCCCTGTTCAGCCCATTTAAACGGCTCAATCTGTGCCGGAAAGGTATTTGCTGACATAATTAAGGCGGCAATTCTACAAATTCATCAGAACTCTGTCAAAGATTAAGATACAATTTTGTACTTATTTTTAGACAGACCAATTGGGTAATTTCAGTCATGCATCTGTTGCAGCCGCAAACAGAAGTGAATGTTTCATCACTCGTTAGCACACTTTCAACCTCCGATTCTGACAGCTCACTACAGCAAGTGCAACGCTTACCGTGGGCGAATTTATCCTCAGAAGCGGAACAGGTTGATTGGCTCATCTTACACTTTAATCACTGGTTTTCCCACCTAAATGTCACTTTAGTCCGTGGTGAGTTTGAACCGGAGTATTTCCCGGCAACAAAAGATAGCCCTGCCCGGATCCAGTTTGCGCATGGCTTCTTTAATAGTGCTCTGCATGAAATCAGTCACTGGACGATTGCCGGTGACAAGCGCCGTCTGCTGCCAGATCTGGGCTACTGGTATGCGCCAGATGGCCGCACCAAGGAACAGCAGGCATTATTTGAGCAGGTCGAAATCAAGCCACAAGCGATTGAATGGATGTTCTCCAAAGCATTTGGCCGTAAGTTCCGTGTGTCTCTGGATAATTTAACCGGTGATGGTGGCGATGGTTCCAGCTTTAAAGATAATGTCTATACCCAGGTGCAACGCTATTTTAGTGATGAAGCCAAACTGCCACGTGATGCCAAACGCTTCATTGATTGTATCTGTGTCTGCATCCGTGCGGGCAAAAGTTTACAATCTGATGAATTTCAACGTGAAATGCTTGATTAAATTACACAAATCTACCTGTTTGTTATTGTTACTTTATACAAAGGCATTTCATAATAAGTTTAAGGCAGGTTGGGAGGAATATTTATGCTGCATTTACGTGTACACCCGGATAATCCGCAAGCTCGTCTGATCAGTCAGGCGGTAGAACGTATTCGTGCCGGTGATGTTGTGGTTTATCCGACCGATGCAGCCTATGCGATTGGCTGCCAGATTGGTAATAAACATGCGATGGAGCGAATCGCGCAGATTCGTGGTCTAGGACCTAAGCACCAATATGCCATTATCTGCTGTGACTTATCCGATCTTGCGACTTATGCCAAAGTCGACAATGCCGTCTATCGTTTGCTGAAAAATAATACACCTGCTGTGACCACGTTTATTCTTCCGGCAACCAGCGAAGTGCCTAAACGTTTAATGCATCCAAAGAAAAAAACCATTGGTTTGCGTATCCCTACCAATCCTGTGTGCCAGATGCTGCTGAAAGAACTCGGTGAACCGTTACTAACGTCAACACTCATCCTACCAGATCAGACGGATCCTTTAGATGATCCTTATGACATTGAGATGCAACTCGGTAAGCGTATTGATGTGTTTATCGACAGTGGACTGGGCACATTAAGTACGACTTCTATTGTGGATTTGTCAGGAGATCAGCCTGAAGTAATCCGTCGTGGTGTTGGTGATGTCAGTGCTTTTGAATAAATAAAGTCGCTTCTAATGAAGTCTCAGCAGAAAATAAAATGGATCTGTTTTATATCCTCCTGAACCTGAATGAATTTCCTGCCGATCATCTGATCTATGCCGAATTGCCTTGGACACTGGAATCCAAGGCAATATCTATCGATAAAAATTCCAAGCCAGAATTAAATCTGAATATCAACAATATTGAATACTCATACTTTCTTGAGATCGCGATGGCAAGAAAACTTCTACAAGTTTATTCAACAAGCAATGTTTGTCTGGCAGCTACCTGCCAACGTATCATCGAATATGTATTACGAGAGCAGAATTAAAATAACCTTATCACGCATGCCAGGATTTAATAGCTCGCTGCACGCTCCTGAGTAGATGTACTGACCGCTGGTGCAATCGAAGGAACCTGATTATTCAAACTTGGCATTGGGGGTAACGGATCACCTTCTTTATAATGTTTTAACTGCAAGAAGTTTGGACATTCCGACAGTTTTTGCTGATGAGTTGCAAGTTCAGCACCAAACCTGTTTTTGACTGAAACATGAAAAGTGATTTGATCCTCTTCAAGCACATTCAATAACGCAGTCCGGGCTGTGGATTCCATAGTCCTAAAAGAATCAATAGAATTACAGCTCATGGTTTTGACCATTGCAGTAACACCGTCGGGTAAATCTTTGCCCGTATAAAGCGTATTACGCATATAGAAACGAATATGAGGATACTGGTCCAGTACGCTAAAATCCAGTTTCATGGCCTGCATCACTGGTTTGGCCTGCTCGACAAAGCTGGAAAAGCCGCCAGACTTCAGATTGGTACGCATTTCATTTTCAAGCTGCATGAGCTGATATTGAGGATAGCCCCAGAATACCCCTAAGCCGATGACGCCGATTAACACAAGTATGATTGGCATTTTTATAATTAACCTGATCTATGATTGTTATTTATCAATATTTTTTTGGCTATATTAGTTTATTTTTTAGGCGATAGATAACTGTTTTTTCTTATTTTTATCACATATTTCCTGATGAGCTTTAACTCAGTCATTATTTAATAGGTGCTGAGAATCTTGTAAAAATTTTCTATATGAAGTTACAGTTTCTTAAGCCACCCAGACCATATTGTATTTAATTTTAGCTAATATGCTGTTTAATATCAGACTTGTGCGTTTTACCCAATTAAAAAAATAAAATTTCTCCTAAAATAAATATGGTTTTTTTGCATTTGAATGCATATCTATTTTATTTAACGACAATTTTCCAGTACAATGCCAACTACTAAATTATGTGCTTTTTCTCCTGACAACAGCTCGGGGAATAAGCCATTTCATGCCTTTGAAAATTCGCGTGGCTTATAATTGTAATGACTCAAATGCCCCATAACGCTATGGAATCTGCTCCAAACATCCGGGTTCTGGATGAATGGCAAAATACGATTCCAGAGGATCTGTATATTCCTCCAGCAGCGTTTGAAATTCTGTTAGAACATTTTGAAGGCCCCCTCGACTTTTTAATCTACCTGATCCAGAAAAATGGTTTTGACCTGTTACAGGTTGATATCGCGCCCATTGCCTCCCAATATCTGTCCTATATGGATGCGATGAAATCCCTGAATATTGAACTAACCGCGGATTATATGGTGATGGCTGCTTTACTGGCCGATCTCAAATCTCGTTTATTGTTACCTAAACCGAAAAGCGTGGCTGCGGTTGAACAGGATCCAAAACAAGACCTGATTGAGCGCCTGGAAAATTATTTACGGATCAAGCAGGCTGCAGAACGTCTGGGTCAGATGACGATTCTGGAACGTGATACCTTTGAGACCAATGTTCACTTAGGCGAGTTTATCCAACCCAATGAAGGCCATAGTGCTGATCTGCTGCGTGATGCCTTGCTTTGCGTCTTTAACCGTCCTGAACCGGTCATTCATCAGGTGCAACAGGAGCCTGTTTTACTGGAAGAACGGATTGCCTATATTGAAAGCTGTCTGGAATCCGGTGAAGTCTTGTCTTTTGATAACTTACTCAAGCCAAGTCAGGGACGCATGGGTGTAGTCGTGACCTTTATGGCCGTGCTAGAACTTACCCGCCAGCAAAAAATTCAAATTATTGCCTCAGGCATTGAGGCACCGCTCGCAATTCAAGGAGCACACGTATGAACACAGAACACAATATCTCCTTGTCTGCGGAAGATAATCTGCATGAAATTCTGATGCAGCTGGAAGCCATTATTTTTGCCAGTGACTCCCCAGTTTCCTTAGCTCGACTGAAAGAAGCATTTCAGGATCGCTATAGCAAGCAGGAGCTGCGCCAGTATTTACAGCAGCTTTCCATGCTGATGCATGGCCGTTCTATTGAACTGGTTGAAACTGTGCAAGGTTACCGTTTTCAAGTGCGTGTAAAATATCGTAATATTATTGCACAGACCTGGCCCGAGCGACCGACACGCCTGTCACCTTCATTACTGGAGATGCTTGCGGTGATTGCTTATCATCAGCCAGTGACCCGAGCTGATATTGAACAAATTCGTGGTGTCACGAATAACAGTCAGATTTTGCGTACGCTGTTTGACTGGAACTGGATTAAAGAATCCGGCTTTCGTGAACTCCCTGGAAGACCTGCGTTGTTAGTGACAACGCCACAATTTTTAAATGCGTTTGGCTTAAATTCTTTAGGCCAATTGCCTCCCCTGCAGGATGCCAAGGAAGCTTTTATGGCGCTCGATGCGAATGCACCGAAGTCATAAATAGGTGAACTGTTGAATAATTATTTCTAAGGTTATGCTGTCATGAGTGAAAAGTTGCAAAAGGTGCTTGCACGTGTTGGTTTGGGTTCTCGCCGTTATATGGAAGAAGTCATTGCCGCAGGTCGTGTGAGTGTGAATGGGCAGATTGCCCAAGTGGGTGAACGAATCGAACCGGGTGATGAGCTTCGCATCGATGGTCGTAAAGTGCAGTTCCAGATCGAAGACGAAATCCGTCGTCGTGTCCTGATTTACTATAAGCCAGAAGGCGAAATCTGTTCACGTAATGATCCTGAACAGCGTCCAACAGTATTTGACAACCTGCCATCAATTCAAGGCGATCGCTGGGTCATGGTCGGCCGTCTGGATATTAACTCGACCGGTCTGTTACTGTTCACAAATGACGGTGAACTGGCGAATCGTTTAATGCACCCATCAAATGAAATCGAACGTGAATATGCGGTTCGTGTCATGGGTGAAGTGACTCCACAACTGAAAAACAACATGCTGAAAGGCGTGGTGCTAGATGATGGTCCTGCGAAGTTTGAATCATTCTCTGAACTGGGTGGTGACGGGATCAACCGTTGGTATCAAGTTGTCGTGAAAGAAGGTCGTAACCGTGAGGTTCGTCGTATCTTTGAATCACAAGGCCTGAAAGTCAGCCGTTTATTACGTACCCGTTACGGTACCGTGATTCTGCCACGTGAACTTCGTACAGGTCGCTGGATTGAACTGGATAAACAGGATATCGATAACCTGACCAAATCAGTTGAGCTGAAACCGCGTCAAGGTACCGGCTTATTCGGCATGGCGAAACGTCGTAATGAGCGTATGCAGGAAAAACCAATGGCAGCGCGCCGTGGTGGTTACTTGCGTCAGCAACGCCGTGATACCGATGAGCAGCAGCCGCAATACAACAACCGTGAACGTCGCGATGATCAAGGCTTTGGTCGTCGTGAAAACCAGAATGGCACCCAGTTTGCACGTCGTGACAACCGTGAAGACAACCAGTTTGGCCGCCGCGAAAACCGTGAAGGTAATGCACCACGCGGTTTATATGGTGCGAATAAAGGCTTTAAAAAGTTCTAGGCTTTGAATAAGATAGAGTCACTTCGGTGGCTCTTTTTTTTGCAGGAACAATAATAATGACCTAATTTTATCTATCCCTAGTCTTCTCAATAGAACCCGATATAAAAGGCGGGTATCTCCCTTCTATTTCCTAAAAGTGAATTCTTGTCATAAAAAAATGCCCAGCAATGTGGACATTTTTTATTTCGTACTTTAGCAAGTTACTGCGGAATACCCTGAGGAATCGCACTTAACAGACGCTTGGTATAGTCGTGTTGCGGAGACTGATACAGATCATCTGAGTTGGCAATTTCCACCAGATCACCATGATTTAGCACCATGATCTGATCAGAAATATATTTCACCACTGACAAATCATGCGAAATAAAGATGTAACTCAGACCAAATTCATCCTGTAAATCCTGCAATAAGTTCAGTACCTGCGCCTGTACGGATACATCCAGTGCGGACACTGATTCATCACAGATCAAAATCTCAGGCTTTAAGGTCAGACAGCGTGCAATTGCAATCCGCTGACGCTGGCCACCTGAAAACTCATGTGGATAGCGATAGAAGGCCTGAGCCGGTAAGCTGACCCTTTCTAATAAATCAAGTGCCATCTGTTTACGTTCTGCATCATCCTTGCCAATATGATGAATCTGCATCGGCTCCATCAGGATTTGTCCCACGGTAAAACGCGGATTCAAAGAAGCATAAGGGTTCTGGAAAATGATCTGGATTTTACGCTGATAGGCCGTAAACTCTTTTTCAGTCATCGACAAGATATCTTTACCCTGAAACAACGCCTTGCCGCCTGTAGCTTGTTGCAGTCGCATCAGGAGCAAACCAATCGTGGTTTTACCAGAACCTGACTCCCCAACCAGCCCTAAGGTTTTGCCTTTAGCCAGCTGAAAAGACACGCCTTTCACAGCCTGAAATTCATCTTTGCCAAATAGGCCTTTACGGCTATAGAAGGATTTTTTCAGATCACGTACATCGAGAATGATCTCTTCATTACCTTTTAAACCACGGGAACGTTCCTGTTGTAGCGGAGCGTTCGCATGCAGGTCATGCGCCAGACTATCCTGTTTCATAAAGTCGCTAATCACCGGCAAACGCAAAGGACGGTGCGACAGCTGTGGACGGCAATGCAACAAGGCTTGGGTATAAATATCCTGAGGATTGTTCAGGACTTCTGTCACCGAACCTTGCTCACGAATCTCGCCATAACGCATTACAATGACCTGATCCGCAATTTCACCAACTACCGCCAGGTCATGACTGATGAATAACATCGACATTTGACGGCGCTGACGCAAGGATTCAAGCAGGTCCAGAATCTGTTTCTGGATAGTCACATCTAATGCCGTCGTTGGTTCATCAGCAATCAAGAGTTTCGGTTCACAGGCAATAGCCATGGCAATCATCACCCGTTGCTGCTGTCCACCAGATAACTGACTCGGATAAGCATCAATCTTGGTTTCCGGTGAAGGAATACCGACTTCCTGCAAAAGTTCCAGTGTTCTTTGACGGGCCTGCTTTTTATTCATGCCCAAATGCAGGCGTAGAATTTCAGAAATCTGCATGCCTACGGTAAACACCGGATTTAATGAGGACATCGGCTCCTGGAAGATCATGGCAATTTCTTTGCCACAGATCTGACGCATTTCACTCGACTTGAGTTTCAATAAGTCCCGACCTTCAAACAGGATCTGACTGTCTTCAGCGACCTTCGAGTTCTCAGGTGCTAATAGTCCCATCACTGCTAATGAAGTCACAGATTTACCACTTCCGGATTCACCGACTAACGCCACTGTAGTATTGGCCGGAATTTCAAATGAAATTCCTTTGACCGTTTCCACATACTGTTTATTTTCACCTTTAAAACTGACACGTAAGTTATCTACGCGAAGTAACGCGGGTGCTGTGCTTGGATTCATTTCAGACATCGCTGCGCTCCTATTTCAGTTTTGGATCTAATGCATCACGTAATGCATCAGTAAACATTGAGAAAGCTGTCACCAGTACCGCCATCGCCACCGATGCCGCAGTCAACTGCCACCATTTGCCTAAAATCAGCTCGCTTTGCGCTTCATTCAGCATACTACCCCATGACACCACACCAATCGGTACGCCAAAGCCTAAGAAGCTGAGAATGACTTCGGACTTGATAAAGGCCACTGCAAGAATGGACATTTGAACCAAAGCGATATGACTGACATTCGGAAAAATATGCACGAAGATACGGCGCATATTGCTTACCCCAATGGCTTTCGCTGCCAGTACATATTCACGTGCAGTATGCTTCATATATTCCGCACGAACCAGGCGGAATACCCCGGTCCAGCCGGTCAGACCCAAAATCAGGATAATCGATAAGATCCCTTTTTGTTGCAGTACTGCTGCAATCGCTAACACCAGCAACAGATAAGGAATAGAAGTAAAGATATTGTAGAACCAGTTCAGCACATCATCGACCCAACCACCGAAATAGCCAGCAATCGCACCAAGTACTGTACCAATCACCACCGCAACCAGCGCAGCAATCAGGCCAACTAAAATCGAAGTTTCTGCACCTTTAATGGTTTTCAGTAGTACATCCTGACCCCATTTATCTGCGCCAAAGAACAGGCTCTGTTTAAGCTCACTACTCTGATCCAGTAACTGCCCCCCTAATTCCTGATCAATGGCTTTCATATCTTCAGCCAGTGGATCGACTACACCATAATAATCAATCACACCTGCGCCCTGTTTAGCAGCAATTTCTGCTTCCAGTTCTGCAATCACATCTTTTAAAGGATCAACTGGATTAACTGGTACTACGGCAGATTCAGTACTTTGATCTTCACCTGCCGCTCCAGGCATAGACGGTGTATAGATAAAACTTGGGGGTGCATAACTCACCGCCACTTCCTTATTCCAGTCCTTGGCAATCACACCTGTCATGGAAAGCAGCAACATCAGCAGATAAAACAGCACCACAAATAGGGAGAACATCGCAATGCGGTCACGTTTCAGACGACGCAACGCCAGCTGCCATAATCCGGTTGAAGCAGACTCAGGCACTGCTGAAGCATGTTGCTCTTTTTTAAATATCGCACTCAGCATAATTCACCTACTTCAACTGTACACGTGGATCGACCCATTTATAGATCAGATCGGCAATCAGGTTAAATAACATGGTCGCAGCCGCAACATAGACCGTAATCGCTTTAATTACCGGAAAGTCAGAACGTTCAACTGCGATAATCACTTCACGGCCAATGCCTGGAATACCAAAGAAACGTTCAATCAGGAAAGCACCGATCAGTAAAGCCGGGAGTCCCGCCATGACATCGGTAATGATTGGAATTGATGCATTACGCAATACATGCACGCCCAGAATGCGGCTTTCGCCCAGACCTTTGGCGCGTGCGGTACGGACATAGTCCTGATTGACTTCATCCAAGACAAAACTACGGTAGAGACGTAAAGTCGGTGCAATACTCACCACCAGCATGATTAATACTGGCAATAGTGCATATTTGAATAAGTTTTCAGTAAAGTTATCGCTCCAGCCCTGTACCGGGAACCAGCTCAGTTCATAAGCCAAGACGTACTGGAATACGATGATATAGACCAGAATACTGATCGACATACCGATGGTACACAGCATCATGATCATGCGGTCAGTCAGCGAACCACGCACTGAAGCCACCCCGAGCGCCAGAATGATTGAAACAATCGTTTGCAGAATCGTGAGTGGAATCAAAATGGTCAGTGATGGCCCCAAACGCGTGGTAATAATCTGGGATACCGACTCACCGGTACTCCAGCTCACGCCATAATCAAAGGTCAAAATCTGCTGGATGAAAATCCACAGTTGTACGTAATAAGGCTGATCGACCCCGAGCTGCTGGCGGATATTTTCAATCTGCTCAGCATTGGCCATTTTACCGGCCAAGATATAGGCCGGATCTCCTCCGACCCAGTTAAATAACAGGAATATCAGCAGAATCACCCCCAGCATGGTGGGGATCATTTGCCAAATCCTTCGAATAATATATGCCAGCATCGCTTTCCTTCCTTGACTTAATGTCCTGAAATTTCATTAAAGAAAGCTTTGCTGTCCGGATCACGGCCCAGAAAATCCTTAACCATCTGATCGCCCGGCTTTTGTCCGCCTTGTGCTAGTACAGTCTCGCGATAGTGCATGCCGACTTTTGGATCCATCAGATGGTCACCATAAGCAGACAACATATCGAGTGCCAGCACTTCAGACCACATATAGCTGTAATAACCCGCCTGATAGCCACCCATCAAGTGTCCGAACTGACCCGGGAATTGCTGACCTGGAACAGAACCCAATGCAGTTTTACTTTCCATATCTTGCCAGAGTTTTAATGGATCAATACTTTTCGCATCTTTACCGTGCAGGGCCATGTCGTACTGAGCATATAAAGTCTGACGGGCATAATGCAGGCCGCGGCCATAATTTTTCACGTTCTTTAAACGTTCGGTCATGGCTTCATCGACACGCGGACAAGCAGGTTCACAGTAATCTGCTACTTTAGATAAAGTCTCGAAACGGCGCGCCCACTCTTCATACATTTGTGAAGGTGCTTCAACAAAGTCACGCTCTACCGATGTGCCTGACTGCTCGGTATAACGGGTTTTCGATAAAATTCCGTGTAGCGCATGACCCATTTCATGTACAAAAGTCTCCAGCTCATTACTGTTCAGACCTTTACGGTTGAAGTTGGTCACCAAAACAGAGACCGGACGGCGATGATTTAAACGGCTGCCACCATAAACGCCCCAGACTGCAGCATGGCCATATTTGCCTTCACGTGGATATTTATCGACATAAAGTCCGCCCATAAACTCACCGGTGGCTTTGTCATGCACGGCATAGTATTCAACTTCATCGTGCCAGGCTTTGACTTTTACCGGCTTGAATTCAATCCCATATAATTCGGAGGATACGGCAAATAACCATTTTTGAGCGGCTTCAGTCGGGAAATAATCACGCAGTTTTTCCTGATCCACCTTATATTTGGCCTGACGCAGTTTTTCACTCCAGTAGCCTTGGCTCCAACGCTCAATTTCTGCTTTTTCCAAAGGAATTTTTAAGGTTTCTGCCTTGAACTGACGTAATTCTTCAACATCCTGCTTTTCTAATGGCGCAACTTTGGCATAGACCTCATCCAGAAAACCATTCACTGCTTCTGGGGTTTTAGCCATACGATCTTTTAAGACAACATAAGCATAGCTGTCTTTATCGAATAGTTGGGCCAGTTCATAACGCAGATCAATAGCCTTTTTCATGTATTCGAGGTTTTTCTCAGTCCCTCGGCGGGTATAGGCAGTCTGATAACGTTTACGAGCTTCATCACTCTCTGCCAGCTCCATAAATGGCTGATATTCCGGATAGTCGAAGCCGAGCAGATAATTGCCCTTTTCATTTTTCTTTAAACCGGCGATATAGCTCGCAGGTAAACCTTTCAGCTCTGCAACAGTGAATTCAACTTTTTCAGGGTTATCACGTACATTCTTGGAATAGTCCTGCCCCAGTTTGGTACTTTCTTCAATAATTTCCTTCAGACGCTTCTGTTTCTCTGCGCTGAGTTGTACCCCGGTTTTTTCAAACTGATTCAGAATATCTTTCAGGAATTTTTCATCGACCGGATCTGTGGCTTTCAGTTTCTTGAACTGGGCATACAGTTTTGGACTCTGATACATGGAAGTCAGGTATTTACTGATTTTCAGCTCACAGTCATCTGCTGCCTGACGCAAGGCCGGATCAGGATCAACATTGCTATATAAACCGATAGGTGAAACAAAATCACCAATCGATGCCTGCAATGTATCCCAAGCTGCCAGATAAGGACGGGCTTCAGCCTTATTTTTGATTTTCTGGCTTTCAAATTTCTGGATATCTTTTTGCATTTTATCCAGATTGGCATCGCACAATGCCGGAATTTCTGCAGCCTTGAATAAAGGCAAAAGCTGGGTTTGGGTCTCTGCCATGACGGTTTGAGATCCCCCGATCATCGCCAGACAGAGTGTGGTAAATTTCAAGTGTTTTAATGTCATCTTCATCTCCAGCTTTTTCTTACTTTTTAGTATCAATATCGATATACATCCATTCTGTGGACAGAATCGGATGGGACTTGTGTCCAATAACATGAGGTTGCGCTAATGCATTACGGTAGGTGCTATACAGCATCATGGTTGGCATATTGACCTCTAGAATACGGGTCATTTTGCGATAAACCAGATCCCGTTCAGGACCCGGTGGCATGCTCTGACTCTGTTCATATAAACGGTCATATTCCGCATGCTTGAAACAGGCATTATTGGTGACATTGACGTTTTTGCCATAGAACAGCTGCATGAAGTTATCTGCATCAGGATAGTCGGCAATCCATGCAGAGCTTTTAAACATGGTTTTACATTGCTTTTCCAGCTTAATGCCTTCAGCAAATGGCATGGCCTTACTGGTCAGTTTGATATGAATATTATCTAGGGTCTTTTTCCAGAATTCGCCCTGTTGCTGACCACGACTGGTATTGGCCGTAATCAGTTCAATCACCAGAGGTTTGCCTTCAGGAGTTCTCCTCCAGCCATCCGCACCGATCTTATAGTTATAGCGATCCAGCAACATGTTGGCTGCCTTGACCGAATATGGCGTACTGGTTTTATAAGCGGGTGAATAGCCTGCAACTCCTGGCGGAATAGGCATGTGTAGTTTTGCACCATCTCCTTTTAGTAATACGCTAATCATATTTTCAACAGAAAAAGCCATTGCCATCGCACGACGTAAGGCAATTTTTTCTGGCGTAAAGCCACCCACCACCGGGTCTTGCATATTCCAGTAATGGTAGTTAATCGATGGCTCCAACATGCGCGACAGCTTGATGCCTTGCTTGACCAGTTCAGGTTTTAACTTGTCACCATCCAATGCCTGCACGACCAGATCGCCGTCGATTTCCACCAGATCCAGTTCATTTTTCTTGAATGACAACATCCGTGATTGGGCTTCTTCAATGACACGCACATCAATGGTGCCGATTTGAGGCATTTTTTTGCCCTGCATCGCACTGACAATCGCCTGGTCTTCTGCACTATTGGCTTTATAATTCCAGACAAAACCACGGTAAGCCGGATTTGGCTTTAAGATAATGCGTGATCCCGGTGTCCAGCGACTAAGTACATAAGGCCCTGTACCGACCGGCTTACTCATTACCCAGCCAGCTTTGTCTTTATACTTTTCAATGACTTCGTGTGCAACTGCGGCAGCTGGACCGTGGGCCAGCAACATCGGAAAGTTCTGATCCGGATTATTCAGCTTGAGTACCAAGGTATAGCGATCTGGAGTCTGAATACCTTCAAATGGATTTTCATAGACTTTGCCATTTTTTTTGGCCATGGCTGTCCATGCTTCCAGCCCTTTGATCCGACCATCCAGCAACCAGCTATTTGGTGAATTAAGCTTTGGATCTAAGAGACGCTTTAGAGAATAAGCATAGTCATAGGCAGTCAGTTCACGTTTTTTACCGCCAAAGACCGGATCATCCGCAAAGTAAATGCCCTTTTTAACTTTAATCGTATAAGTCAAACCATCTGCACTGACCTGAGGCATATCTACCGCAGTCAATGGCACCAGTTTCGCTGGGGAAGCCAGATAATCATAGGTATATAAGGTTTCGAAAATCGCCGAGTTAATCTTGGCCGAATAACGGTCATGGATATAACCGGGGTCGAAACCGGTTTCAGCCGCGGGAAAGACTGTTTTTAAGACTTTATTTGGATTGGCGGGATTGGCAGCCCATGTGGGTGCAGCACCGGCCATCATTAAACTGGCCATTAAAACCCCACTGGCCAGCTTTTTTAAAGCGTTTGTATTCACATTCATACTGGTTCTTAATCTTCTCAAGTTATTTTTTAACAGGTTCAATATCCAGATATTGCCAAACTGCTCTAGTCACCGGATGTGCCTTAAAGCCCTGTACCTGTGGGTGAATCAGCCAGTTACGTACCCGGGTATTGTGCAAAATCCATGGATTATCGGCCTCCATCTGGCGGTTCATCTGCTCATAATATGGAGTGCGTTGCTGAGGCGGCAGTTTCATCGCAGTTTGATACAGCGCGTCATAGGCTTTAGAGGTATAGCAGCTCAGGTTACCTTGCTGGGCATTTGGGCCATACAGCAATTGGGCAAAGTTTTCCCCTTCCGGATAATCTGCAATCCAGGCGCCACCCCACATCATATGTTTGCACTGGGTGGCTTCTTTTAAATTGTCGGCAAAGTTACTGACTTTAAATTCAACTTTTACTCCGATTGCATCCAGGTTCTTTTTCCATAGTTCCGCAGAAATGACGGAAGAACTTGAGCTGGTCGAGTTCATTTTCAGAACCAATGGTTTGCCATCAGGCAAGGTACGATAACCATCGGCGCCTTTCTTGTAGCCAAAACGATCGAGCAGTTTATTGGCGAGTAATGGGTTATAGGCAATACTGCTTCTATAATTCGGGTTATATCCGCCCACGCCTTCAGGAAGAATCATTTCAGCTTTAACAGCATGCCCCTTATATAGCTGCTGGATGGCTTCTTTCTGGTTATAGGACAAGGCAATGGCACGGCGTAGTGCAATTTTTTCCAGTGAGTCTCCACCAATCACCGGATCACGCATATTCATGATGGTATAGGTGATTTCCGGTTCTTTATTCGGATAATGCAGGATGCCTTTTTTCTTGTATTCACTTTTCAGCTGCTTATTTTCCAGTGCCTGTTCAGCGCCACTTGCAGTCAGTTTGTCATAGTCTAATTGTCCAGATTTTAAAGCCAGCCAACGTGATTGTTCTTCTTCAATGATACTGATCTTGACCTTGCCGATTTGCGGCATCTGCTTGCCTTGCATGGCTTTAACAATCCGTTGATCCCACTCTGAACCATCCCCCTTAAAGTTCCAGACAAAACCGCGATAATTTGGATTAGCGGTTAACTCAATGCGGCTACGCGGCACATATTTGTGTAACTGGTATGCCCCTGTTCCGACTGGATGCTGACCTACCCGATCGCCATAATGTTCGATGACTTCGCGTGCAGTGCCAGCAAAAGCGACATAGGCCAGAATGTAAGGAAAGTTCAGGTCTGAACGGGTCAGGGTAATTTGTAAGGTATATTTATCTAGGGCTTTTAAACCGGCAATCGGAGCATCATAGTTAAATTTGCCCGTTTTTTTGGCTTGTTGGATAACTTGATCCGCGCCAAGAATTTTGCCTTCGATAAAGGAAAAAGAAGGCGAATGATTTTTCGGATCCATCACCCTTTGCATGGAATAAATATAATCCCGGGCAACCAGTTCACGCTTCTTGCCCTGAAAGGCCGGATCCGGACTGAAATAAATTCCTGGCTTGATTTTAAAAGTATAAACTTTGCCATCCTGTTTAACCACGGGTAAAGACTCGGCGGTATTCGGAGCCAAAATTGCAGGCCGGGCCAGATAGTCATAACGCAACAAAGGCTCGAAAATGGCCTCAGCTACGCTACCACTATAAAAATTATAGGTTTTGACCATATCAAAACCATCATCAGGTGCTTCGAAAGCCAGGTTTAAAATTTTATCCGGATGTGCAGATGATTTTGCCCAGGCAGTTTGCCCCGAGCTCATAGCCAAGGCCAAAATCGTCATACTAAAAAGTGCTGATTTCAAATTTGTACCTATTCTTTATCTTGAAGTTTTATTGCTATAGGAAGTTTTAAATACATCATCCCATATTTGCTTCAATGGATGGGTCAAAGCTGGACAGATGGAATAAACTGAACAAAGCGAATTTCATGCCATCCTTGCAAAAAATAGGGATTTCTTCCTGTTTTTAACTGAAAAAAGTTTATTTTTATTAATTATTTAAAACATTATGAATAACATAATATTTTCCATGAATCATTAATTAAATTTTTATCCTTAAAATTCTCACTAAAGTTCATTTCGCACAAAAATAACTCAACCCTGTTTCATCTTATTGCACTATTGTATACCTTTAGGTAAACAATAAATAAACACAAGTACTTGTATTATAAATAATTTATTTTAAAAAAATATTGTATATTTTATGTAAAAATTATGCACCATGATTAAACTTTATTCAATTTCCCTCTCATTTTTGGACTACTTTCTTATTCATTAAATATTTATTTATTGCTTTGACAGGGGTCTCACTTCCTTCTTTCTTCAGATTCGATACACAGACTTCTTAATTTTTCTTCAGTATAACTCGACTAAATCAAACCAAATTCAATTAAATTAATATTTTTCAATTACTTAAAAATATAAAAATATAAAATTTTATAAGTTGGCATCCGCCTTGCTTAGATCAACCCAGCACTACTTCACATAACAAAAGGGTGAAATTTACGATGAAAAAAAATAAATTGGTCGGATCTATGGGGGCTCCAACCGTCAGCAAAAGACTACTCAAGTTAAGCGCACTCAGCTTAAGTATGATGTGTCTGCCGCTAGCCCATGCCGAAGAAGCTGCATCTGCTGAACAGCCAACTAAAGTTCAGAAAGTGACAGTGACGGGTTCATCAATCAAGGGGGTTGCTGCACAAAGTTCTTCACCAATCACCGTCATCAAAGGTGAAGATCTTGCGAACCAGGGTGTAACTACTGTTGAAGAAGCTTTAGTAAAAGTCAGCGCCAACCAGGCTGGTTTCTCTACTGCTCAAAACGTAGGTGCAAGTAATACTTCAGGTTCTACAGCCAACTTACGTGGTCTAGGCTCAGACAAAACGCTTGTGCTTTTAAATGGCCGCCGTCTTGCCTATAGTGCATTCAGTACAGATAGTACCAACTTAAACATCATCCCTATGGCGATGATTGACCGTATTGAGATTTTACGTGATGGTGCTTCTGCAGTTTATGGTGCAGATGCGATTGCGGGGGTAATCAACTTCATCACCAAATCTGAATACAATGGCTTAGGCGTTACCGGAGCCTTACATGAAACTGAACATTCAGGTGGTGAGAAACAACAAGCTGCGATCTTCGGTGGTTTCGGTGACCTGGATGAAAATGGCTTTAACGTCATGGGTGTCTTGGACTACCGTAAATCTAACCAGATCCATGCTCAACAGCGTAAAGTCAGCCGCCGTGGTGGTGTAATTCCTGAATTAGGTATTGATGCCGGCTCTGCAAGCGGCTTCCCGGCAAACATCTATGATCCAACCACTGGTTACTTAGGTAACCCATACCCAGATGACTGTAATAATGTTCCATGGTCTTCTCCAGATGACGGCTTCTGTTATCTAAATACGCAGGCTTTAATTGCGATCAAACCACAGGTTGAAACCCTGTCTGCATTAGGGAAAGGGACATTCAAGCTTAATGATTCATTAAATGCGGTTGGTGAATACGTGTTTACACGTTCTGAAGTATCCACTTCAATTGCACCAGACGTTTATGGCCGTACCGTGACTTTACCTTCAAGCAGCCAATACTATCCAGGTAATGGTATTACTCCAGCTATTACAGATGGCGAGTTAAGCGGTGACCCACTTCAACTTTACCTCCGTTCTCAGGCAGGCAACCGTCAAAGTATGTCAACCAATGACTCTCACCGCTTCTTTGCAGGTATTGAAGGTGAGGCATTAGGCTGGGATATCAACGCAGGCGTGTCATACGCGAAAAGTGAAGCAACTGATGAGTTTACAGGGGGTTACTTACATCGTAGCAACCTGCAAACTGCATTGAATGAAGGTCGTATTAACCCATTCGGTCCAGCACGTCCAGGCGATACCCCTTGGGAATCATTTGTGATTAATGGCGAAACTAACATCGCCTCTTTAGAGTCTACAACTGCAGACTTTACAATCAGCCGTCCAATTTTTGAATTACCTGCAGGTGATGTTGGCTTTGCCTTCGGTGGTAGCTTCACGACTCAAGACTGGGAAGCAAAAGTAAACTCTGAAATCGTGGCTCAAGTACCAGGTTCTGGTATTGATCCGAGCAAACCAATCAGTAAGGGTGATCGTGACATCACAGCATTCTTTACTGAATTCCAGATCCCAATCTTGCCAAGCCTGGAAGCTCAAATTGCTGCCCGTTATGATGACTACAGCGACTTCGGTGATACCTTCAACCCGAAAGTTGGTCTTCGTTGGGAACCAATGAAGGAAGTCATGTTCCGTGCATCTTATAGCACCGGTTTCCGTGCACCAAGCTTGTACGAAATCAACGCGCCAATCAGTGAAACCTGGACAGGTGCGAAATACAATGACCCTGTGTTATGTCCAGGTGGCACGCCAGTCGAACCTAAATATCAGGTTGAATGTAATACCCAGTTTAAGCGTACCCAAGGTGGTTCACCTGACCTGCAACCAGAAGAATCTACATCATTCACTGCTGGTTTAGTATTTGAACCAATCAAAAACCTGGTCTTCACTGCTGACTACTTCAATATCGAGATCGATGGTCTGGTAGGTACAGTGGGTGAATCATCAATCTTTGGTAATCCAGACCTTTATGCAGACCGTTTCATACGTGATAGCGAAGGCCGTATCCAGCACATCCGTACTACCCTGATGAACTCTGGCGGTTTAAAAACTTCAGGTGTAGACCTGAGCCTGAACTACCTGACACCTAAAACATCTACTGGTCGTTTCGGTTTCGGTATTGATGGTACTTACGTGATCAATCTGGACTACCAAAGTGAACCAGGCGGTGAATGGTCTGGTCTGGTAGGCAAATATGAAGACCCGGCAGTAGTTCGCTGGAAACATGTTGCCAACCTGAACTGGTCTTATGAAGACTGGAAAATGATCTTTGAACAACAGTTCACTCGTGGTTATGAAGACTACTCTGGCGAACGTGATGTGGGTGACTACACACTTTATAACTTCGCAACAACTTATAAAGGCTTCAAAAACCTGGAGTTGACTGGCGGTATCCTCAACATCTTTGATGAAGAGCCTGCTGCATCTGATGTTCTGGATAACTTCCAATACGGTTATGACCCTCGTTACTCAGATCCTACAGGTCGTACTTACTACATCCGTGGTACTTACAAATTCTAAGACAAGCTTTTTGCAAATACAGCGCCATGCTGTATTTGCAGTATTCATATCATTTTAGCCAAACAAAAAATAATGCAGCTAAATCACCTTCGAAATAAACCGTTATTTCCTGTTTGTCTTAAATTCTAGGAGTCATGATGGGCACAAAGTTTGAAGACTTAGAAAAAAACTCCGCCAAAAAACTGACTGGTATTGGGGTCGTTGTTTTTTTGCATATCCTGGTTGGCCTGGTACTCATGGCTGGTATGGCAAAAGACATTATTAAACCAACGGAACAGCCAGTTGAGCTAATGATTATTCAAGATATTAAGCCGCCTGAACCTGAGCCACCAAAAGAAACACCACCAGAACCACCGAAAATTGTAGAAAAAGTGGCACAAGTGCCTGAGGTTAAACCGGTAGAAAAAGTGGTTCCGGTACAGAAAACACAGCCTACACCAACAGTCACTCAACCGGTTGCAGAACCAACGCCTGTAGCTGCAGCAACACCATCCCCAAGTCCGGTGGCTGCACCAGCTCCAGTTGTTGCAGCGGCACCTGCTGCTCCACCGCAACCAACTGGCGTTACACGCGGCGTATCTCAAGGTGAAGCTGGCTGTAAGCGTCCAGATTATCCACGTGATGCATTAATGAATGAAGAGCAAGGTAATGTGCTGATCTCTGTCTTTGTGAATACCGACGGCAAAGTGAAAGAGGCCAAAGTAAAAAAATCCAGTGGCAGCCGTTCACTTGACCGTGCAGCGTCCAAGGCTTTCAGCTTATGTACCTTTAAACCTGCAATGAAAAATGGTGAACCACAAGAATCTTGGTACGACATTCCCTACGAATTTATCTTGGACTGATCCAGACAACAGATTAAAAACAAAATGAGGAGATTCATTATGAAAAACGCACGACACACTTTAAAAAATATCACTGCTGCAAGTGTCATTGCGGCAAGTACTTTACTACCTTTGCAAACCGTATTTGCTGAAGAATCCCCTACACCTGCAACGACAGTCACTGAAACGGCAACCCCAACTCCTGCGACTGTCGCTGAGCCTACACCGCCAGCACCTGCTGCAGCTGAAAAACCTGCCAGCAACCCTTATGGTCTGGAAGCCATGTGGAAAGAAGGCGACATGGTGTCTAAAGTGACCCTGTTCATTCTGGTGATCATGTCGATCGGTACCTGGTACATCATGATCACCAAGTGCTTGCAACAAGGCAAGATTCGCAAACAAGCCAAAGAAGCAGAGCATCAGTTCTGGGAATCTTCTTCTCTGGATAATGCAGCGCAAAATCTGGATGAAGCCAGCGTATATCGTTTTATCGCTGAAAAAGGCATCAAGTCAACCAAAAACCATGGCGGTACTTTACTAGAGCGTATCGACTTTAATACCTGGGTTACGATTTCTATTTCACGCGCAGTCGACAAGATTCAAAGCCATCTGAGTGGTGGTCTGGCCTTCCTTGCTACAGTCGGTTCTACAGCACCTTTCGTAGGTCTGTTTGGTACCGTTTGGGGTATTTACCATGCACTGACTGCAATTGGTATTTCAGGACAGGCATCAATCGATAAAGTTGCTGGTCCGGTCGGTGAAGCACTGATCATGACTGCAATCGGTCTGGCTGTGGCAGTTCCGGCAGTACTTGGTTACAACTGGTTAACTCGCCGTAATAAAGCTGTAATGGAAGAAGTTCGTACCTTCGGTTCTGATCTGCATGCTGTACTACTGAGCGGCGAAATCAGCTCAAACAATCCTGTTCACCGCGACACAAAATAAAAATGGGGGTCAACCATGGGAATGATGGTCAATTCAAACGACAGCGATGATGAGGTCATTGGTACCATTAATACCACGCCTCTGGTTGATGTGATGCTGGTACTGCTGATTATTTTTCTGATTACAGTACCGGTTGCAATTCATACCGTACCGGTCGATCTGCCTGAAGAACGTAATGTCCCGTATGAAACCAAGCCGGAAAATATCCAGCTGGCAGTCAATAAAAATGGCGATATTTTCTGGAATGAATCCTATATTCCGGACAAGGCAATTTTACTGACCCGTTTACAGGCAGAAGCCCAGAAACGTCCTCAGCCTGAGGTGCATATTCGCGGTGATCAAAGAACAGCTTTTGAAGCGATTGATCAGGTCATCAGTACTACCCAGCAAGCAGGTATTGGCAAGATTGCATTTGTCACGACCCCGCCCGCTTCACCTTAAGATTGAGGGAGAATCCAGTTATGGGAATGAATGTTGGCTCAAATCAGGATGATGATGTAATGCTGGACGTCAACATGACACCATTGATTGATGTCATGCTGGTCTTGCTGATTATGTTTATTATCACTATTCCATTGCCGAATAATTCGATTAATATCAACCTGCCGAATGGTACACCACCACCGACTGAGGAAAAACCGCCAGAGATTGTGAATTTGCGTCTCGATGCTCAAGGCCAGATCTTCTGGAATGATCAGCCGGTGGCCAATGCTCAAGCGCTGGAGGCCTTATTCAAGACCGTAGCGCAAAAAGCCAATCAGGATCAGATTAAAATCAAGGCTGATCGTGCAACTGAATACAAGCATATCGCGATGGTGATGGCTGCGGCTCAGCGTCTGGAAGTGAAAAAAATCGGAATTGTCAGTAACAACAATTCTTAAGTCTATAGAATCAAAAAACCCAGCATCTGCTGGGTTTTTTATTATTCAATATCTTACATTTGTGACTGGATATAGTTTTGTAGACCAATCAGCTCGATCAAACGTAACTGTTTTTCTAACCAGTAAGTATGATCTTCTTCCGTATCCGACATTTGCTGGCGCAGCATGTCACGGGTCACATAATCGCCCTTCTCTTCACAAAGTTTGACCCCTTGAGCCAGCTTTTCACGGACATGATACTCAAGCTTCAGGTCAGCTTTCAGGCAGGTCACTACATCTTCACCAACTTCGATGTCATCACGCTGCATATTTGGCGTACCTTCAAGAAAAAGGACACGACGGATCAGGGCATCTGCATGCTGTGCTTCTTCCTGCATTTCATGGTCGATGCGTTCAAAGATTTTAGTCAGACCCCAATCTTCATACATACGAGAGTGAATCAGGTATTGATCACGAGCAGCCAGTTCGCCACCGATCAGCATATTTAAATAATCTACGACTTCTGGATTACCGCGCATTTGAATTACTCCCTGCTTTTATCATCCTATTATGGAGAAAAGATGTTTGTTTTGCAAAAGCAAAATTATGGTAAATATCTGATTTTTATATAATTAAAATGAGAAGCACTTGCATTTACGCTCTCTGTTCGGACAAATCCCATTTATAAAACAACATCTTGCATTTTTCATTCCGTTTTTATTCAATCCAGCAAGCTGGAATATTCAAACGTTAATTTTTGTAAATATTAATAAGCACTTATCTTGTTGCTTATTTTTATCTTGGACTCACCTGTTTGGCCTGGTTCATGCATAATTGTACCTACGATGAAAGAAGTCAAAACAACAACGGTTTAAATATGACATTACAACATAGCACAGCACCTGTTCTGGTCACCGGCGCATCTGGCTATATCGCCAGTTGGGTGATCCAGAAACTTTTAAAACAAGGTTATACCGTACACGCCACTGTACGTGACCTGAATAAAACCCAGAGTTATACACACCTTGAACAAATTGCAGACAGCAGCCCGGGGACCTTAAAGCTGTTTGAAGCTAACCTGCTCAAGCCCGGTTCTTTTGATGCGGCCATGGAAGGTTGTGAAATTGTCTTTCATATGGCCTCGCCTTTTGTGGTCACCAATTATAAAGATGCGCTCAAAGACATTATTGAACCGGCAATTCTGGGTACGCAAAATGTGCTGAATAGCGTCAATAAAACTGAATCTGTCAAACGTGTGATTGTCACCTCAAGTATTGCCTCAACGTATGGCGATGCGATTGATATTTTGCAAACCGAGCACACCAGTTTTGATGAATCTCACTGGAATACCACCAGTTCAGAAACCCATCAGCCTTATCCATATTCCAAAGTCATGGCAGAACGCAAAGCTTGGGAAATGGCGGAAGCACAGGATCGCTGGGACCTGATCTGTATCAATCCGGCACTGGTCTTTGGGGAATCCTTAACGCCTAATACTCAATCAGGCAGTGTGGAAGTTCTGCAACAGTTTGCCAATGGCATGACCTTGCTGGGTGTTCCACCAATGTGGAATGGTGTGGTGGATGTTCAGGATGTTGCGGAAGCCCATATCCGTGCCGCCTTTAATCCGGAAGCGCATGGCCGTTATATTATCTGTAGTGAGACTTTGAGCCTGCTAGAAATGGGTAAAATCCTGCGTGAAGCATTTGGTCCAAAATTCCCGTTTCCGCGCAACCAGTTGCCAAAAACGGCTTTCAAGATTTTTGGTCCTCTGGCCGGCTTTAGCCGTAAATTTGTTGAACTCAATATGGGTTATCCAATTTTCTTTAATGCACAAAAAAGTAAGGATGAACTCGGTCTGGAATATCGTCCAGTAAAAGAAAGCTTGGTCGAACATTTCCAGCAATTGCTGGATGATGGTGTGGTGAAGAAATATATTCCTTAATTGTACGAGCTCAAACCTGATCTGACAGTGACCGATTTTTTATGGTGTCTGTCAGATTAAATTTGAGCTACTACACCGACTTATGCGCCCACAAGCTCACTATTCCTGCATAAAAACAAGCTAAGCAGAAGTCCAACGCGCATTTTTCCACGCTTGCTGTTGCTTTGTATCTAGAAAAGTCCAAGCCACAAAACGACTCTCTTTTTGCCCCTGCGTCATTTTAATAGTTTTTACATCCACTGCACCGCACTTACGCAAGGTATTTAACAGCATAGGCAATGTGGTTTTCTTAGAAACCAGTGTACTAAACCAAAGACATTGCTCAGCAAACTGTGTGCTCTCTTGTACCATTTGGCAAACAAAGCGTTCTTCTCCACCGTCACACCACAGCTCGTTCTTTTGTCCACCAAAGTTTAACACCACTTTAGACCGATCAACCGGTTTGCCAAGTTTGCGTAATTTTTGCGTTGCTGTGGCATTTGCCTCATCTTGTGAAGCATGAAATGGTGGGTTACACAGGGTCAAATCAAAACGATCTGAAGGTTTAATCACACCTTTGAAAATATTGCTCGGTGTCTTCTGCAATCGAATCTGAATCCCCTTCCTGAGATTTGGATTTGCCTCCACAATAAATTGAGCACTTTTAACCGATGCAGGATGAATGTCTGAGCCAACAAATTTCCAACCATAACTACGATGCCCAATGATCGGATAAATACAGTTCGCACCTACCCCAATATCTAACACCTGAACTGCACGCCCTGTTGGAATTTGGCCGTTATTATTGTCACTTAACAGGTCAGCCAAATAGTGAATATAGTCGGCTCTACCCGGAATCGGTGGGCAAAGATAATCTTGAGGAATATCCCAATATTGAATGCCGTAAAAATGCTTGAGCAATGCTTTATTGAGCATTTTCACAGCCAGTGGATCAGAAAAGTTGACTGAAAGATCGTTGTATTGATTCAGGCTGACAAAAGGTGCAAGTTCCGGACAACTCTTGATCAGCTGAGGAAAATCGTAACGACTGCGATGCAGATTTCGTGCATGTAATTGCGATTTTTGTTGCGGAAAAGATTTCTTTGCTTGCGCCATGTGTATGCCAATCATCAAAGGGAGAACAGAATCAATCAGGCAGGATCTATACCTGCAAATGAATCTATTGTACGTGAATTCAACTTACATTACCGAACCCGTCCTTGTATTTGTCTATCCTCCCCTCTCATTCACCTATAGTTTTGAACTAGCAATAAAAAAGACACCTTAAGATTCATCATCCTGGGTGTCTTTTTTATTTGAGTCATTGTTTAGAGCTAATTATTCTTCGATTTGCCCATGCTCCTTCATCAAAGCAATAAATTGCGCTTCATTGATCACGGGCACACCGAGTTTTTCTGCTTTATCGAGCTTAGAACCGGCTTTTTCACCCGCCACCACGCATTTGGTCTTGCTAGAGACACTCCCACTGACCCGTGCACCTAAGGCTTGCAGTAATTGCGTCGCTTCATCACGTCCCATAGAGCTTAAAGTTCCAGTCACTACCCAGCTTTCGCCATTCAGTGGTTGGCGCGTTGGTGCAATTGGCGCATCCCAATGAATACCGGCAGCCAACAAGCGATCCAATACTTCCAGATTATGCGGTGCCTGGAAGAAATCAACAATCCACTCTGCTGTAATATCACCAACATCCGGTGTTTTCTTTAAAGCGTCTACATCAGCACTACGTAAAGCGTCGAGAGTCTGGAAAGTATTGGCCAGCATACGTGCTGTCGTTTCACCTACGCCACGAATCCCGAGCGCATAAATAAACGCTGCCAATGTAGTTTTCTTGCTGTTCTCAATCGAATCAATGAGATTTTGAACGGACTTTTCACCCATTTTTTCGATTTGCAGTAATTGCTCACGATGCTCATGCAAGTGATAAATATCCGACACATCTTTCAAAAGATTGAGATGTAACAGTGACTCCACCCAGCGATCGCCCAAACCTTCGATATCCATGGCCTTACGTGAAACAAAGTGACGGATGGTCTCAATGCGCTGCGCTGCACAATACAGCTCACCTGAACAGCGTGCCAGTGCTTCACCTTCTGGCATGACCACAGGAGAATCACACACTGGACAGTTCTCTGGCAAATACACTTCTACCGCATCGGCAGGACGGAATTCTGGCCAGACTTTTTCAACCTTAGGAATCACGTCACCACTACGATAAACGCTGACGGTATCACCAATACGCACATCCAGACGATGAATTTCACCAATATTATGCAGGGTCACATTGGAAACGGTCACGCCGCCCACAGCAACCGGATTCAACCGTGCTACAGGCGTTAGAGTCCCGGTACGACCCACTTGCCAGTCAATATTTTCAACAGTGGTCAATGCAGCCACTGCCGGGAATTTATAAGCCGTTGCCCAACGTGGTTCACGGCTCAAGAAACCCAGTTTCTGTTGCTGTTTAAGGTCATTGACCTTAATGACCATACCATCGATTTCGACACTAAGCTTTGAACGTTCTTCAATGATCTGCTCGTAAACTTTTTGCACTTCCTGGATGCTACTGCAGATAAAATGCCGCTCACCAACAGCAAAGCCAAACTGCTGTAGCCATTCCAGACTGGCTGACATCGTGGTTTGACCATGATGCGGTACACACTGGGCAATCCCATAGGCATAGAAAGCCAAAGGTCGAGAAGCTGCAATATTCGGATCAAGCTGGCGTAAACTGCCAGCCGCAGCGTTACGTGGATTAGCAAAGGTTTTTTCACCTTTCGCTGCATTGGCCGCATTCAGGCGTTCAAAGCCGGATTTCGGCATCAGCACTTCGCCACGCACTTCCAGTAATTCTGGAATCACGCCATTCACTGGAGACAGAAATTTCGGCAGGTTACGGATGGTTTTGACATTCTGGGTAATATCTTCTCCAGTTTCCCCATCACCACGGGTGACACCACGAACCAGTACGCCATGTTCATACCAGAGGGAAATTGCCAGACCGTCAAATTTCAGCTCAACATCGTATTCAATCTTTTGATTGGGTAAACGCTCTTCAATACGGCGTGCGAAAGCAAACAGATCATCCTGATTAAACACGTTGCCTAAAGACAGCATTGGCACCGCATGCGTTACGGTCAGAAATTTGGAAAGTGCCTGACCGCCTACTTTAACTGTCGGTGTGTCTGGCTGTTGTAAATGTGGATATTGTTCTTCTAAAGCTTTGAGCTGATGAAAGAGCTGATCATATTCACTGTCTTCAATCGTAGGTTGATCCATCACATAATAAGCATGATTATGCTTGGCAAGCAGTTGAATCAATTGACGCATTTGCGCAATGACAGTGGCATCTTGGGTCATAATTTCACCATAAAAAAGGGCGGAAAATCCGCCCTATACAATATTCAGCTTTTCGCTATTATAAAAATCGGATTCTGCAGATTCAATATTGGAATATTAAACTTCTGCAGTCTGTCCAGCACGATAATCAATCGCCTGATGACGCCAGAATTCACGTAATTGCGGGGTCATTTCCTGCTGGTTCTGATCATAAACCAGACCATCCACTTCACGCGCAATCAGACGTGAAATGCTGTCCATGGTATCGAAAGCATTCTGCACATCGCTATGCGGTAAAGCCAGGAAGAACGCCAAACCTTTGACTTCTTCAGTCGACAGAGTTTCTAAGTCAAAACCTTCCATCCCTGTATCTGCCATACGTAATACCGAAAATAGCAATTTTGAGCCATCTTCACTATAACGATGGAAACATGCCAGTTCACCATAACGCAGGCCATATTTCAGTAAAACTTTTAAGGTTTTTTCACCTGACAGTGCACGGCCTTGTGGATAAACATGCAAAGAAATAATCGTTTCAGCATTGGCTAGCGAACATTCTTCATCCACAATTTTTTGCTCATGTAGATGTGCATCGAGAATACTGCTTTCATCATTGAAATCAGAAATTTCAGCTTTTTCAATATTGCTATTCAGGCTAAATTCAGCGGCTTTAGGCTCTTTTGCTGTTTCTTCTACTTTGGCTACTTCTGGTTCTGCCTCCTCTGCAACCACCGGTGTGTCGAGTGGACTTGCTGCTTTGGTTTCTGGCTGGGCGGTTTCAGCCAAAGTTGGCTCTACTTTGGCTTCTTGTTGTTCTGCCACAGGTGCAATGTTGTCTACTGCTTCTTCATTCAGGCTCGGTTCAACACGTGTAGCTGCCGGACTTTCTGTTTTAGACAGTTGAGATCGTACATGCCTTGGAATAACCGGAGTCTGGCTGTCAGGATCAATATGCAGGTCTGCATCCAGTGACGGTACAGCCTCCGCAGGTTTTTTCAAGATCAGTCTTATGCCGAATAGCATAATCACAATTGCAATAACAATCCCGATAATTGTGGTGATTTCCATGTTATACCTCCGCAGCTAAGCCGTATTCTTTTGCCTGTTCCAAATTTACTGTCACTAATTTTGAGGTTCCCGGTTCAGGCATGGTTACACCTAAAAGATCAGTCGCCATCATCATTGCAAGTTTGTTATGGGTAATATAAATAAATTGCACTTGTTCAGAAAGCTCTTTGACTAAATTACAAAAACGTCCCACATTGGCATCGTCCAGCGGTGCATCGACTTCATCCAGTACACAGAACGGTGCCGGATTTAGTCGGAAAATTGCAAAGACCAGTGCTAATGCGGTTAAAGCCTTTTCACCACCAGAAAGCAATGCCAGTGAGCTATTGCGCTTGCCTGGTGGGCGTGCCATCAGTTTTACACCCGATTGCCATCCATCTTCAAGACTTAAACTCGCTTCACCGCCCTCAAATACTTTCGGGAACAGGTTTTGCAGCTCGGCATTGACCTGATCGAAGGTATTCATAAACAGCTTACGGGTTTCCTGATCAATACTTTTCATTGCTGCCTGCAGCTGTTCAACGGTATTTTCCAGGTCCTGAATCTGATGGCTGAGTTCGCCATAGCGTTTCGAAACTTCTTCATACTCTTCAGAAGCTGCCAGATTCACCGCACCCAGTTTATCGAATTGAGCCTGTGCTTTTTCCAGTTTAGCCTGATGTACTTTTACATCAATATTTAGCCCTGAAATTACTTCACTATTCAACTCTTTCAGCTGCTCTGAATAATGCTGTAAATCAGATCTGGCAGCTTGCCAAGCCAGACGTTTGGCTTCAAGTTCAGTACGCAATTGTTCATCTTGCTGCTGGAAAGTATGGCGCTGCTCAGTCAGGTGCTGCTGCTTGCTCTGGATCTGATTCAGCTCGATCTGCCAGTCTGCCCAGGTTTTTTGCAGTTTTTCCGTGATCAGTGCCTGTTCATTGAACTGGCTCTGTAAAGCAGGTAATTCCAGTTGTACCGGATCGACAAACTTTTTGGCCTGTTCTATTTGCGCAATAATCTGTTGGTATTGCTCTTTTAAAAACAGCTGGTCTTTTTCCAGCAGTTCAGCCTGCTGCTGGCTTTGTACTGTTTGACGGCGCAGTACTTCTAATTCCTGCTGCGCCTGCTGAGTGACTAGCTGTGAGTCTTCCAGCTGGGCATTGAGTTCTTCCAGCTGGAATTGCAAGGTTTTGTAATTTGGCAGTGCCTGTTCCAGTTTCAGATTCAGCGCATGCAGATCAATCTCCAGATCATCTTTCTGCATCGCATCTTCTTCCAGTTGCTCGTCCAGTTGCTGTAACTGGTTCTGCAATTGCTGTTTCTGTACTGCAAAGGCCTGTGTCGCACTCTGGACTTTAGCAATATTCAGATCAAGCTGTTGTAACTGCTTTTGTGCCTGCTTCTGCTGCTCATTGATGCTCTGAATCTGGCTCTGTAAAGCTTTCACTTGAGCATTTAACTCAGGAAGCTGTTGCTCTAGATCTGCGAATTTTGGTTCAAGCTGAATCAGTTGCTGCTCGATTTCATCCAGACGAATACGATGACTCAGTGCTCCTTGTCCCGCCTGACTGGCTTCATCATAGTCCAGTGCAATCATCCAGTCGGGTCCGACATGATAGCCATCCAGACTTAAGATCGACTGGCCTGTATGCAACTGCGTTTGTAAACCAAGCGCCTGTTTAAAGTTCTCAGCTACGGCCACCTGTTGCCAGAGCGAATATTGAGGCGCTTCAATCCAGTCTGCTAAACAAGGGAGTCCATCAAGCTGAATATTATCCTGTGTCGTCTGAGCTTTGAGCTGGCGTGCACTATTTTCCAAAAAATGCTCAGTTTCTTCTAATACTTGTGCAGAAAGCCATTTCGCCAGGAACTTTTCAATCAAACTGGCATAAGCTTTGGCCTGTGGATTCAGCTTCAGCACTTGCATTAACTGCACCGCATCCGCTTTGGCGTTTGGATTGGCTTTGGTCAGTAACTGGCTCAGGTTTTTGCGTTCTGAATGCAGTACCTGAATTTCTGATTTCAGCTGCATGAGCATTTGCTGCTGACTTGCCTGTTCTGCCTGTAGCTGCTCAAGCTCAGTTTTCAGTGTTTTGAGTTGAGCCTCAAAGCCAGTGATTTGCTGTTCAGTTTCAGCTCTATCAGTCTGATACTGTTCCAGCTCATCTTGCTGCGCCTGCTGCTGAATTTGTGCTGCCTGCTGTTGCAAGGTTTCTTTTTGCTGTTCAATCCGGACAATATTTTTAGCCAGCTGTTCACTTTGCGCCAGCATTTGCTGTTTACGTTGTTGCTGTTGCTCAACCTGGGTTTTAATTTGAGCAAACTGGGCAGCAATCGTGCCTTGCTGGGATTTCAGATCAGTCAGACTCTGATTTTGTTCCTGACTTTGACCTTCCTGCTGCTGTAATTGTGCAGTCTGATCTTCGAGCTGCTGATGCAGGGTGTCCAGTTGCAATTCAATCAGCTGTAAACGTTCTTTAGTCTGAGCTTTTTGTTTTTCCAGCTTCACCAGACTACTAGAGTTCTGCTGCAACAAGGACTGCTTTTGCTGCAACGTCATTTCCAGTTCACTGAGCTTTTTCTCAGCCTGTTGCCATTCAGTTTGTAGCGGTGTGGACTGTTGAATCAAGCGCTGGAACAGTTCACTGGTCACTCCCAGATCATGCTCAACAGTAGTCAATTCAGAACGTACCAGCTTAAAATTCTCGCCCAGCGTATTCATCTGCACAGTATATTCTTCTTGCAGACGCTGGCTCTGCTCACACTGGAACGACAGGATTTCAATCTTGATGGTACGGATCTGGCCTTCCAGTTCCTTATATTGAATGGCAGTTTCTGACTGGCGTTTCAAGGTTTTAAGCTGAGACTTGAGTTCAGAGGCAATATCTTCCAGACGCGACAGGTTCTGCGTCGTGTGATCCAGATGCAGCATGGTCTCGCGGCGACGTGCCTGATAACGGGAAACCCCGGCAGCTTCTTCAATAAAAACCCGCATTTCTTCCGGCTTGGCATCTACCAGACGGTTAATCATGCCCTGTTCAATAATTGCATAAGAACGCGGCCCCAGACCGGTTCCCAAGAAAATATCGGTAATATCACGACGTCGGCATTTAGTGCCATTCAGGAAATATTCAGACTTGCCATCACGGTTGACCTGACGACGCACTGCCAGCTCATTATAGGCATTATACGCACCGCCCAGCTTGCCATAAGTATTATCAAAACGCAGTTCTACACTGGCGATGCCCACCGGTTTGCGCTTGGCTGTTCCGGTAAAAATCACATCCTGCATGCTGCCACCACGTAGTTGGCGCGCACTGGACTCACCCATCACCCAGCGTATGGCATCAATCACATTTGATTTACCACAACCATTGGGTCCCACCACTGCAGTCCGGTTATCCTTGAAGTGTAAGGTAGTACTGTCAGCAAAAGATTTGAAGCCTGAAAGTTTTAAACTGCTTAAACGCATAGTGTCCTGATTTAACGTCGTGAGCGTCTGGCCCACGCGAGTTCAATTTGTTTCATCCGTATCAGAGATTCCAACACAAGGTTGCGCAAGTGTCGACAAAAATCTTCCATAAATAACGTCGCCTGATGGGATTTACGAATTAAAATCGCTTCCGTCACCAGTTTAAATAATTCAAAAGATTCCTGTAGCTCACGTCTTGAAATATTCAGGGTCAGAAAATAGCTACGGCGTAAAGATGGCAGCAGTTCCTGATAGTAGCGCATCAGGTAAAGATTACCGACCATCTCCTGTTGCTGGGCCATTCCCTGAAAGATCAAATCATAAAACTTTTCGATATGGCCTTGGCGGGTTTCGGCTTCTAATTGTTCTAATAATAGCTGAATGCGCTCTGCCTCATGACTGCGCCAGGTCTCTGCCATGCGATGTACCATCTGCCCCAGCAATAAAGAGGTCAGGTCAAACAGGGCACGAACCTGCATGGCCGACATTTCCGAAACAATGGCGCCACGACGCGGGAAGATTTCAATCAGCTGGGTACGTTCAAGCAAGAGCAAGGCTTCACGGACTGATCCCCGACTGACGTCAAGTTCCGATGCAATTCTGAGTTCCTGGATGCGTTCGCCTTCAACCAGTTCACCCCGGATAATCTGTTCACTGATATACTTGGCAATCTGTTCAGACAAACTGTGTGCTTCTTGTTGTTGCATACTGTTCCTGTCTTATTTTTATTGATGCAAGTGCAGTCATTCTGGATGACTTTTCAGTTATTAAACGGCTTTTTTGCAGAAAATACTTTGACATTGTCAGACAATCTTGTGTCTATACAGCCAACCCAGTCAAAGAAAAAGGAGAATAGTGACCTATTCTCCTCAAAAAATTTAGCTGATAAAAAATGAGTAGTTCAGGCAGTAAAGCCTTGATAGATAAAATACAGACCAACTGTAGTCAATAAGGCCGCAAAACATTTTTTTAATAGAACTGGTGATAATAAATGCGCCACTTTTGCACCAAATTTTGCAGTGATAAAACTCATCACACTAATACCAATAAACGCATAAATATGAATATAACCAATCGTATTTGGTACTTCGACTTCAGCTTTCTGACCAAACCAGATGAAACCTAAGGCACCAGCCACTGCGATCGGCAAACCGCAGGCAGCAGAAGTGGCTACTGCTTTCTGGATGACGACACCACAACGATTCAGGAAAGGCACAGTCAAACTGCCGCCACCAATCCCGAATATGGCCGATGCCACGCCAATGCCACCACCCGCTGCCAACTGTAATGCGGCTGAAGGCAATTTCTGATTCGGATCAACCTGATAATGCGCGCCTCTAAACATTCTGAATGCAATCCAGACTGCAAAGAAGCCAATCAGCAATTGCAGGCCTTGGCCCGATAAATAATCTGCAATTCCAGCTCCCAAGAATGAGCCAATGACCAGGCCGGGTGCCAGATTACGCACTACATCCCATAACACTGCCCCTCTCTGATGATGTGCCATCACCGAACTGATTGAGGTTACAATAATTGTGGCCAGAGAAGTTCCGACTGCCATATGCATAATCACGCTTGGATCGTACTGGAGCTGGGTAAAAACAATGTAGAGAATTGGCACGATAATCAGACCACCACCAACGCCAAACAGGCCTGCGGCAAATCCTGCAATTGCACCAATCAATAAATATATGATTAACTCCATAACGACATTTACCACGTTTAGATTCAAATGGATGTAGAAACTCGCGAACTGCAGCAACGTTTAAGTCAAGCAGGCCAACTCCCTGAAGTGTTGCTGATCAAGCCGATCACCACATCGACCAATGACGATGTCCGGGAACTGGCAACCAAAGGGGTACAACAGGTACTAGTGTGTAGCCGCGTGCAAACCCAGGGACGTGGACAGCGTCAACGTCAGTGGATTTCTCCTGAGGGGAACATCTATTTAAGCACATTGCTGCATACACAAAAAGTAATCGATGGTCGCCTGGCACTGGAAATTGCATTAAATATCCTGCAAATGCCAAGCCTAAAAGGACTGGACTTGCAGGTGAAATGGCCCAATGACCTGTACAGCCTGCAGGGGAAATGGGGTGGCATTCTGATTGAACCGATTTCGACTCAACAGGTGGTGGTTGGTGTCGGGATCAATATCAGCCCACTCATGGAAAGCATTCCAGACCAGCAGGTCACCTCTCTGACTGAATTGGGACTACCACATACTTCACGTGTAGATCTGATTGCCGAGTTGTATCTGGCTATTCAGCAAGCGGGGGAATGGTTTAATTATGGCAGTCAGAATCTGCCGGCACGGTTTAACCAATATGCTGCATTTTTCCAGCAAACAGTTGAATTTACCGATATTCAAGGCCAATATTCCGGAACTTTCCTCGGCATTCAAGACGATGGTGCGGTCATTATCGAAACGAATGCAGGTACGCAGACATTTTATCAGGGGCAACTCCGTCTTAAAAACGGTGGCTGAACAGGCATCATTCAATGAAAAAACTATGGTTGGATATCGGCAATACACGGCTCAAGTACTGGATTACGGAGCAGAACCAGATCATTGAACATGCCGCGGAAATGCATTTGCAATCCCCTGCCGACTTACTTCTTGGCTTGATTCAGCACTTTAAGAGTTTAGGCTTGCATCAGGTCGGGATTTCTTCCGTGCTGGACAAAGCAAATAATACCCGAATTCAATTGATTCTGACCTGCCTGAACATTCCTGTAGTTTTTGCCAAGGTACAGGCACGCTATGCCGGTTTGATCTGTGGCTATGATGATCCTTCCCAGCTTGGGATTGACCGCTGGTTGCAGGTGCTGGCCGTTGCCAAGTCGACCGAGCAAAATTACTGTGTCATCAGCTGCGGGACTGCCCTGACCATTGATCTAGCCCAAGGTCAGAAACATCTCGGCGGTTATATCCTGCCGAATCTGTATTTACAACGCGATTCCCTGATCCAGAATACCAAAGGCATTAAAATCCCGGATGCGGCTTTCGAGGAACTCAGTCCTGGACGTAATACCATTGATGCTGTACACCATGGCATTTTATTCGGTCTGCTCAGCACCATTGAAAAAGTACTGCAAGATTTTCCGGCACAGCTGATCCTGACCGGTGGAGATGCTGCACTCTTTGCCCAGCATCTCGAACGGTTTCAGCCTATTATTGAACCCGATTTATTGCTTAAAGGCCTGCAGCATTTTGCAGATCATTTGCCAAACACAGTTTGAGCAGCTCGAGCAACTTTGAAAAATCTGCATAGCCATCCAGCTTGTTAAAATGCCCTGCATTTTTGATTTCAAAAATCTGTGCATTCAGGCTATGGCCCAAACGCAGTGAAATCGGTGCAGGCACATAAGGATTATTGCTGGAAAGCAGCATTACAAAACGTTTGGCGCCAAGTGATAAATTGTTCAGATCTAGCTTTACTGCCTGCACCATTTTGTTTAGTTCCGACCAGGCCACCAGTGGTGTATCAAAAGCTGCGACCAGCATTAGCCCGCCAATTTTCAACTGTGTACGGTTATAGTGTTCTTCGAGAAACTTTAGAGCACTTAAGCCACCCAAGCCATGCGCAACAATGAAACTATGCTCATCCAGATGTGGAATCTGCAGTTTCAGGTTGTGCTGCCATTCTTCCAGATCGGGTTGAAAAGGATTGGCCAGCATGATCCGTTTGGCCTCGAACCCGGCGTCTTTGATCTGCCGGCTTAACCACGGATACCAGTGGTCATTTGAGGTCGCCTGATAGTCAGGCACGATATAGACTTTCTTCGTTATATTTTTCATAGCATTGTACTTATTATATTGAGAGCAAAATGCTCCGAAAAAAATTAAGTTTTTAATTATTTATTAGCGGATGAAATTCAATATTCCTTATTCAACTTCACCCTGTCATCATTGAACCAATCTGTTCATCATCCTCCCTATTTAGTTGAAGATTGGATCAAATAAGGCTGAATCACTCGCCAGACTTCCGGCAGTTCAGTACAACCCTGCGAATTAATAAAATGCCCTTGATGTTCGGCACAGACTACGATTGCATCCAGACTTTCCGCTTGCTCCAGACTGAAGTCAGGCTGAACCCGATCATCACCTTCCGAATAAATCACTACACGTTCATCAATCTGACGTTTCAGTAAATCAAAATCTACTTCAGCCGCGTCAATGAACGGATTAACTTCTTCCAGACGTCCCAGTCGGCCATTGAAACCGGCCACCAAAACCAGTTGTTTGATTCTCTGATTTTTTAATTCGCGACTTAAATAATGTAATGCAGCCAGACAACCCAGACTATGCGCAATAAAAATACTGTTTTCGTCAATCCCGTCAATCTGTTCACGCATTTGCTGTTCCCAGACCTCCAGTTTTGGCGTAGTTGACGGGTCAAGTCTGAGTACTTTCAAGCTGACATGTTCCTGCTGGGCTTTTTCCTGAATCCATGGAAACCAGTTTTCTTCAGGACTTGCGGTATAGCCATGCACCACAATCACTTGAGTCATTAGATACATCCTTCTGTATTATTTTATTTCGAATGTTTTCGAGTCTGCCTGATTTTTCTAGAAATTTGGGTAAGCAAATGTTGTTTTGTTTAAACTGGATATAAAAGAAAATACAGACAATAAAAAAGGCGCTGTACGCGCCTTTTTTATTTAAAACAGTTATTTTTTGTCGTTGCCGCCGAACAGTGGGCCCATACCACCGCCACCGCCAAACTGTTTTTGCAGACCGCTCAGTGATTTCATCATTTTTGCCATACCCGACGGATTAGCAAATTTCTTCATCATCTTCGCCATTTGCGCATGCTGTTTAATCAGCTTGTTGACTTCTGAGACTTCCATACCGCAACCTGCTGCAATACGCTTTTTACGGCTTGGATTCATCAGGTCAGGGTTACGGCGCTCCTTGATAGTCATCGACTGGATAATCGCTTCCATTTTCTTCACTTGCTTTTCAGGATTCGCATGCGCAATTGCGTCTTGAATACCAGAATTGCTCATGCCTGGAAGTTTGTCCAGGAAGCCCATCATGCCGCCCATCTTGTTCATCTGCTCGAATTGCATCAGCATATCTTCAAAGTTGAAGCTACCGCCTTTCTGCAATTTCTTCGCCATTTTCTCGGCTTTTTCTTTGTCGATTTTGCGTTCAACTTCTTCGACCAAAGAAAGCACGTCACCCATACCCAGAATACGCTGTGCCACACGTTCCGGATGGAAAGGTTCCAGCGCATCCAGTTTTTCGCCCATACCGAGGAACTTGATTGGCTTGCCAGTAATCGCACGAACAGACAGTGCTGCACCACCGCGCGCATCACCATCGGTTTTAGTCAGGATCACACCCGTCAAAGGAAGCGCATCGTTAAATGCTTTGGCTGTATTCGCCGCATCCTGACCGGTCATGGCATCGACCACGAACAGGGTTTCAGTCGGATTAATCGCTGCATGCAGCTCTTTAATCTCTTCCATCATATCGTCATCGATATGCAGACGACCTGCGGTATCGACAATCAGTACATCGGCAAACTGGATTTTTGCCTGTTCAATTGCACGATTAACGATGCTGATCGGTTTTTCAGTAGCACTCGATTCAAGGAAAATCGCGCCAACTTCGCCAGCCACTGTCTGTAACTGCTTGATCGCAGCCGGACGATAAACGTCGGCAGACACCATAGCTACTTTTTTCTTTTGACGCTCTTGCAGGAAGCGCGCAAGTTTGGCTGCAGTCGTGGTTTTACCCGCACCCTGCAAACCGGCAAGCAGTACCACCACCGGTGGTTTTGCTGCAAGGTCGAGGCTCTCATTGGCCTCGCCCATCATTTTGGTCAATTCGTCATAGACGATTTTGACGAAGGCTTGCCCTGGTGATAACTGAGTCATCACTTCCTGGCCTAATGCTTCTTCCTTAACTTTCGCGATAAATTCACGAGTTACAGGTAACGCAACGTCGGCTTCAAGAAGTGCCATACGTACTTCACGTAACGTATCTTTAATATTGTCTTCGGTTAGCTGCCCTGAGCCAGTAACATTTCTTAAACTCTGCGTGAGTCGTTCTGTTAAGGTATCAAACATTGCAAAATCCGCTTAAAATAGCCAGTAGCAAAAAATTGTTTCTTAAAATAGAAAATTTATGCATAGAATGCTATAGGATACTGTAGTTCGCACTGAATTTATATAAATGAATATTCATCACCCTTAAAAAGGTTTGACATGCTTAGCCTACCCTTGGTTTACACGATCTTAGCATTAATCGCTTATACCTCCTCTTTTTGGTATCTGTTCATTCATTTAATGACTAAACGTACTCCAAATCAATGGTTTGTCGGCTTAACAGCTTTAGTTGGACTGGTACTGCATGCTTTGGTTTTATCAGGTGACATGTATACCCCGATGGGGATGAATTATGATGTATTTGCCTTACTTTCCTTTACGTCAGGGCTAATGCTGCTGCTAAGTATCATTTACAGTACCTATCGGCCGATTATTGCTTTAAACCTGATTGGTATCCCCGTCGCTGCAACCGGCCTAATTCTCGGTTTCAGTTTCACCCAGCCAGCGAAAGTCATTGCACAGAATTCTCTAGGCCTGGATATTCATATTATCTTGTCCCTATCCGCTTATGCTGTGTTATTGATGGCGACGATTCAGGCCGTCATTTTGCGGTTTCAGGATCGTGAACTGAAGAAAAAACAGAAACGTCGGGTTTGGGTGAATCTGTTGCCCTCCTATCAGGATATGGAATCTTTATTGTTCGATATGCTGATGACCGGTTTCATTTTACTGACACTGGCATTGGGTTTTGGCTTCTTTACCATCGATAATTTCTTTGCCCAGCATCTGGCCCATAAGACTGCCTTTAGTATTGTGTCCTGGCTGGTTTATGGTGCATTACTGATCGGCCACTGGAAATTTGGCTGGCGTGGTCAGAAAGCAGTGCGCTTTACCCTGCTTGGGTTTGGCCTGCTGGCGCTCGGCTTTATCGGTTCCAAATTTGTGCTAGAAATGCTGTTAAACAAATAAGCTGATTGATCTTCGATCGGTATTATAAAAGCCCAGCTAAGACTGGGCTTTTTATTTAATTATCCTTTTCTTGATCTGGATTTATCCTTCCCACTCGTAGCGATAGCGGCCAACTCACCACCCGGGGCAATTCTGGATCTTCCCATTCTGGCAATAAGGCATCTGCCAGTACATTCAGCGGATTATGTCCGAGTGCCTGGGTGGCTGCTTTTACGGCTGACCAGGTACTCATATAGCCTATCAGTTGGTAAAAGTTCCACTCGACTTGTAATACCGGCGGCTGTACAGAAATTTCCTGAAATGGAAATGGCAGATTTTTGTATCCTTCATCGACATGGCGACGTTCAGGTGCCCAATAGGGTGCGATCGTCACTTCATAAAAATGTCTGAAATAATGATTCAGATGTTCTTCATCAATGCTGAATACCCCATAACTAATAAGAGCCAGAATGGCATTGGATTTTGCAATACGGCGAACTTCCGCATAGAACTTGTCCAGATCCAGCCAATGGGCAGCTTGTGCGACTGAAATCAGATCTACACTCTGGTCAACACATGGGATTTCTTCGGCTAAGGCCTGATGATATTGAATTTTCGGATGAGGTTTGGCCTGTGCGATTTGTTCGCTACTCGCATCAATGGCAATGATCTGATCAAAATAATGCGCCAAAACCTCTGAAAACTGTCCTGAGCCACAGCCGACGTCTAAAGCCAATTTGGTACTCGTTGATAGCTCTGCCAGCATCTTCCCCAAAGTGTCCGGATAATGCGGGCGAAACAAGGCATAATCTTGGGACTGCTGGGAGAAATGGTCTTTAAATTCCCGCCTTTCCATCTGCACTTTCCTGACCTGTTTTCTAACAGCTTAACTCGATCCGGAAAGGCGACAATAGGAATTTGGTTTCATTTCCAATAATTTTTAAAACTAAAAAATTAGCGTATTTTAATTATCTAAATTTTTTAAAAATCAGCGAGTTTAACTATTTTGCTTGATTTGATAATCCGCTTTAAAGTTCTGATAACTACGTCGCTCTGCGGAATTTTCGGTTAAAGCTTTTACTTCCTGCATGGTATTCAAGCAACGTGCAGTGAGCTGGATATATTGCTCGGTGCCATGGCTTTTCCAGGCAATTTCTTTTTCTTCTAAGGGCCGAACTACTTTTGCCGGACTGCCAAGTACCAGATTATTTGCTGGCACTTTGAATTTGGCCTTAACTGTACTGTTGGCCCCAACAATGACATTCTCCCCGATTTCGGCCTCATCCAGAATCACACTATTCATACCGATCAGGGCATTTTTTCGTACCACGCAGCCATGCAGAATGGCACCATGACCGACATGGCCATATTCTTCAACCAAGGTCACACTGTCCGGAAATCCATGGATGGTACAGGAGTCTTGGACATTGGCATTTTTCTGGATATGAATCCGGCCAAAATCGGCACGCAGCGAAGCGAACGGACCAATATAAACTCCGGCTTCAATGATCACATCACCGATCAGCACAGCCGTAGGATGGATATAAGCTTCAGGGCTGACGACAGGAATCACCCCATCAATCGCATAACATGGCATAGACTCCTCCTTGAGCTATTACATTCATGATTTTTTAAAATATTAAAAAGTCAATTCCGGCTGCTTTAAGCCACCAAAACGTTTATAAAATTGTGGATGTGCAGGTGGCATAAGGCCTTCCGCTGTCCGGGCAGTCTCCAGGAAAAACTCATCTCCTGCTGCAAATACTGCCTGATATAGATTGGTACTTAAGTTACGTGCAATCAGTGACAACCAGTCTGTTGGTAACAGTTCAAATGGCAGATTCGGGTCTTTCAGTAAAATACGGCGATACTGGTGGATCAGCAGGATACGGATCTGAAAGGCTTGTACTGGATCCAGTTCCTCTTCATTTTCCACCAGATAGAAAAATTCACGGAAATCACTAATAAATTTTTCATAACGCTGATGCAATTCCGGGATTGGCCAATTGGTTTCAACCATGCGTTTAATGGTCGGATAAGATTCCTGCCAAAGCTGTAAAGTTTCAGCACGGAATACTACCACCTGATCAGTCATCTTGTTATTCAGTAAAAGGTTTTGCAGTTTCTGCTGATCACAACCCGGATAGGCCATGACATTGGTCGCGATATTGGCAAAGCCTAACCATTCCAGTTCTTTTTTTAGTATCTGTTTATTTTCCAATTCAACTGAACTGAGCAGAACCAGATCCCATTTCTGATCCCATTCATTATGCTGGAAGCTGTAAATCTTTTGGTCTGCGGTAATAAAACGCTGACGGCTGCTTTCGGTAATCCGGTAATAACTGGTGCGGCCAATCTTTTCTGAACTCAGCCAGCCATTTTGTACCAGACGGAATACAGCGGTACGCACAGAACGCTCATTGAAGCCAAATACATCCATCAGCTGAATCAGGCTGGCAAGACTAATGACTCCCCCACGGTGATAAATGCTGTCACCAAAAATCGTCATTACCAATGAGGTTCCACTGAGGGTCTCATTCTGAATGAAATCATCAATTACTTGTTTTAATTTCGGATTCATTATGTTCAATTTACCTTGTCAAAGCCGGATGACAGACCTGAGCCTGTCATCCAGATGTATTTAAGCGGACTTTCGGATATCAAACACCCGCTGAGCCTTACCTTCAGAACGTGGCAAGCTACCTTCCGGTAAAACTTCCACACTGACACTAATCCCGACCATGGTCTTGATTTGTACTTTCAGCTGATTTGCCAATTGGTGTGTCATATTTATAGCATTATCTTTACGCATTTCGGTACGAATATGCAATGTATCCAGGTGACCCTGTTTACAAATCTGAATCTGATAATTTGGAATAAGCTGCGGAATATGCAGGATTTGCTCTTCAATTTGTGATGGGAACACATTCACACCACGAATAATCATCATGTCATCACTGCGACCGACAATCTTATCCATACGACGCATGGTACGTGCTGTACCTGGCAATAAGCGTGTCAGATCACGGGTACGGTAACGAATCACCGGCATACCTTCTTTGGTGATGGTGGTAAATACCAGTTCACCCAGCTCACCGTCAGGTAATACTTCACCAGTTTTCGGATGGATAATTTCAGGATAGAAGTGATCTTCCCAAATGGTAGGACCATCTTTGGATTCCAGACATTCCATCGCCACACCCGGCCCCATCACTTCAGAAAGGCCATAAATATCCAGTGCATCAATACCCAGACGTTCTTCGATTTCACGGCGCATTTCATTGGTCCAAGGCTCTGCACCAAAGATCCCGGTCTTGATGGAACAGTCCTTGGCAGTTCCGAATTTTTTCTCCAGACATTCAATAATGTTCAGACAGTATGATGGCGTGACCATTAAAGCTGTTGGCTTGAAATCATGAATCAGCTGGGCCTGCTTGTCGGTCTGGCCGCCTGACATTGGAATTACGGTGGCACCTAAACGCTCTACGCCATAGTGTGCACCTAGGCCACCAGTAAACAGGCCGTATCCATAAGATACCTGAATCGTATCTTTACTACTGAGTCCTGCTGCACGTAACGAGCGTGCCACCACATCTGACCAGGTATTAATGTCATTCTGGGTATAACCGACTACAGTCGGCTGACCTGTAGTACCTGAAGAAGCATGTACACGGACAATCTGCTCCTGAGGCACAGCAAACATGCCAAATGGATAGTTTTCGCGCAGATCCTGCTTGGTGGTGAGCGGGAATTTTGCCAGGTCTTCCAGTGATTTTAAGTCATCCGGATGGACACCGGCTTCATCAAACTTTTTCTTGTAAACCGTACTGTTCTGATAAGCATGCTGCAGTGTTTTTTTCATACGTTCCAATTGCAGGCTACGTAATTCATCTACTGAAGCGGTTTCAATTTGTTCCATTGCATTGTTATTCATATTCTTGCTCCTGCTACAGTCATCCTGACTGCTGATGATTTCTCTTTTGATTCAGTCCTTAAGCCACATTTTCCAGAATCAGTGCGACACCCTGTCCAACACCGACACACATGGTACAAAGGGCATATTTTCCTTGCTTGCGTTGTAATTCTTTCATGGCGGTAATCACCAGTCGTGTACCGCTCATTCCGAGTGGATGTCCAAGGGCAATAGCACCACCGTTTGGATTGACTCGTGGATCATCATCCTGAAGGCCTAGCTCACGTAATACTGCGAGTGCTTGTGCGACAAAGGCTTCATTCAGCTCAATCACATCCATCTGTTCCAGACTTAAGTTTGTCTGTTTTAATACTTTCTGCACTGCGGGCACTGGACCGATACCCATATAACGTGGTTCCACTCCTGCACTGGCGATTCCTACTACTCGTACCAATGGTTTCAGTCCATATTGTTCTGCGAAATATCTATTACCCAGTAGCACACAGGCTGCACCGTCATTGACACCAGACGCATTACCCGCAGTTACCGAACCACCTTCCTTTCGAAATGGTGCTTTTAAAGAAGATAACTTTTCTAAAGTAGTATCGGCACGTGGATGCTCATCTTCAGTAATCACCTGAGTAGAACCTTTAGCACCTTTGATTTCTACTGGCAGGATTTCTGCCTGAAAAATGCCATTCTGCTGTGCCTGTGCAGTTTTTTGCTGACTGTGATAAGCAAACAGATCCTGATCTTCACGATTAATCTGATATTTTTCAGCTACGTTTTCTGCCGTTTCCGGCATGCTATCTACGCCGAAACCTGCCTTGAATTTTGGATTGATAAAACGCCAGCCAATGGTGGTGTCATAAATTTCCGGAGTACGGCTAAATGCTGTGGTTGGCTTGGATTGTACAAATGGCGCACGGCTCATGGATTCTACCCCACCGGCCACTACAAATTGCGCTTCACCCGATTTAATTGCACGTGCTGCCAGGCCGACCGCATCCAGACCGGAAGCACAGAGACGATTTACAGTAATCGCGGGTACACTTTCCGGCAGGCCCGCTAACAGTGCTGCCATACGCGCGACATTACGATTATCTTCACCGGCCTGATTAGCACAGCCTAAAATCACTTCATCAACTTCTGCCCATGGCAGGTTGGGATGCTGCTGTTTTAAATACTGGATCGGTAAAGCAGCAAGGTCATCAGTACGAATACTGCTCAAACCACCTGCGTAACGACCAATTGGGGTACGAATACCGTCAAAAATATAAACATGTTCCATCGTTCTTGTTCCTTAGCTCGCCATCCCTTAGTCTGTTGGCGATACTTGTTGCGCCTGTCCTAGCGCTGTCTGCTTAGTTCAATATATACCAGGTTGTATCACTCTTCACCAAAAATACGATACATATTTTTTAATATTTGTAAATTCCTGACATATTAAATTCCACTTACTCATCCAAATCATTTTTTTGAATAAAAAAAATAAAAAATAATTCAAAAATCAACATCTTGAGTAGAAAAATAGTGCATAAATCTATATTTTCAGATTTCATTTACTATCAGGGTACTACTACATATAACATAGGACCTAGCTAACCATCAGACCAAATAGGTATCATATTCATACCTGTCAGTAATAATTCAACTCGACCAAGTTGCTAAGCGATAACTGAAAGGAAAAAATCCAACAACTTTGAGCCGAGTCAAATCCATCTCCGGCAGATTTAGCAGCCCTTATATTGTGGTGTGCGTTTTTGCATAAAGGCCTGAACGCCCTCACGATAATCATTAGAACGGCCCGCCAGACGTTGCAGATCCCGCTCCAGAATCAGTTGCTCATCCAGATTATTGTCTGCAGCGGCATGAATCGCTTTCTTGATCAGGGATAGACCATAAGTCGGCTGAGTCGCCAGATGTTCAGCCATTTTTTCAGTTTCTGCCTTTAACTGATCATCTTCAACTACCTGCCAGATCATGCCGAGTTGCAGCGCACGTTCAGCCGAGATTTTGTCACCCAGCATCGCCAGACCCATTGCTTGAGCACGGCCAACCAGACGTGGCAGGAACCAGGTACCCCCTGAATCTGGCACCAGACCGAGACGGCAGAAGGCCTGAATAAATGAAGCAGATTTCGCTGCTACCACGATGTCACAAGCCAGAGCAATATTGGCACCTGCACCCGCTGCTACACCATTTACGGCACAGATCACCGGTTTTGGCATTTCAGTAATCAGTTTAATCAGCGGGTTGTAGTATTTTTCAATCGATAGCCCCAGATCTGGCGCATCAGCATTTGGATCAACCACACGATCGTTCAGGTCCTGACCAGCGCAGAAACCACGACCTTCTGCAGAAATCACTACAGCGCGAATTGCCGAATCTTGCGCCCAGCGCTTTACGACAGAAGATACTTCCTGATGCATGGTTTCATTAAAACTGTTGAGCTGTTTTGGACGGTTAAAAGTCAGATAGCCCACTGCATTTTTTTCTTCGACAATAATTGTTTGGTAATCCATTACACACCTTTTAAGTTCTATTGAGTTCATGCATTTATCTGCATGGTGCTTAATTTAAAATCTTTACTCGTCGAAACTGAGACGAACATTTTGAGTGGTTGGACGCGCCTGACAGCTCAGCACATAACCTTTCTGGATTTCTTCTTCTTCCAGGCTATAGTTGATTGCCATTTCCACTTCACCTTGCAGCACCTTACATTTACAGGTTGCGCATACCCCGCCCTTGCAGGCATATGGCAGATCTGCACCAGCACGTAAAGCCGCATCCAGAATGCTGTCATCCTGTTTGGACACTTCAATGATCAGCTCACGACCATCCAGAATGATGTTGACCTTTTCCTCGGTACGGCTTTCGATCTGCTGCGCAGAGGCTTTTGGTGCAGTACCGGTATTAAAGCGTTCGGTGTGAATTTTGCTGCGTTCGATCCCAAGGGTTGGCAATACGGTTTCTACCGCATTCATCATTTCTTCAGGACCACAAGCAAAGCAGTGATCAGTTTCTGCTGGAATCAGGCCCGCCTGGAACAACTGCTGCAATTTTTCTTCATCAATACGACCATTTAAAATCTCGCTGTCATTTAGCTCACGCGAGAAAATATTGATCAGTTGCAAACGCTCTTTAAAGCGGTCTTTCAGATCCATGATCTGTTCAGAGAACATGGTCTGTTTCCAGGAACGGTTACCATAAACCAGTGTAAAAGTGGCATCTTGCTTACGGCTCAACACTGCTTTGACAATAGACAAAATTGGTGTAATGCCACTACCTGCAGCAAAACCCAGATAATGTTTACCACCAGTCTTGGCCGCTTTCTGGAAAAACACACCTTGTGGTGGCATCACTTCCAGTACATCGCCGACTTTCAGATTTTCATTGGCCCAGGTCGAGAACTGGCCCTGATCAATTTTCTTGATCGCAATACTCATGTCTTCATCACTATCGCTACAGATCGAATAGCAACGGCGCAATTCTTCCTGTCCTGTCATATGACGGATGGTCAGGTGTTGGCCCGGCTGATACTGAAAATTTTCGGCATGTTCTGGACTCAGTTCAAAAGCAATGCAAATTGCCTGTTCAGTCTGAGGCTGAATAGATTTAATGGTTAACGGAATAAACTGGCTCATTTCAAAATCCTTCTTAAGCTGTGGCGATCTCACGCTTTATTGTTATGGCTTGTGCGCTTAAGCCCTTAAATACATTTAAAATAGTCAAACGGCTCCAGGCATTCCTGACATTTGTACAGCGCCTTGCAAGCGGTTGAACTGAATTCACTGAGTAGTCGTGTGTGATGGCTCTGACAATGTGGACACTGGATACCATCACTGAGTGCAACATGAGTGCCGCAGCTATTCGATTCGCCTTTAGGTGGAGCAATACCGTATTGCTGCAGTTTCTGTTTACCTTCCTCACTCATCCAGTCAGTGGTCCATGCTTCTGACAGATCGACCACGACTTTGACCGGCGTCAGCTCATGTGCTGCAAATGCCTGGGTGATTTCCGCCTTGAGCAGATCGGTTGCCGGACAGCCACTATAAGTGGGGGTCAATCGAACCACGATTTCATCCTGTGGGTTGATCTCCACTCCACGAATCATGCCCAGGTCAAGGACTGACAGGACTGGAATTTCCGGATCGGAAACCTGTGCCAGGACCTCCCAGCATTGATCTTCTACATGTCTAATCAAGTTCATGCCACTCACTCCCTGTGATGTGCTGGATTTACCAGTTCATGCCTGGATAGCTGCGCTGCATATATTGCAGTTCCGCCAGTACATAACCCAGATGTTCGGTATGTAGTCCCTGCTTGGCGCCACTACGGTAAGCACCACTTTCTGGCAAGCTCAGTTCAAAACGTTGCAACTCAGCAGATATGCTTTCCAACCATTTCGGTTTCAGCAGTTCCACATCCGGAATCAGGTGAGCATCAACCAGCTGACGTTGATCTGCAGTCAGGCTGAACAACTCTTCGGTAAAACGCCATAGCTGATTCAGACCATTCTGGATTTTTTCATGAGCTTCTGCTGTACCTAAGCTCAGGCGTTCCATCCATGAGGTTGAAAAACGCAAATGGTATTTCACTTCTTTCAGCGACTTGATGGCGAATGAGGAAATCTCTTCATTCCTGCTATTGCTCAGGGCTGCAAACAGCAAAGCATGGTAATGATCCATCAACCACTGACGTACGATAGTTTGACCGAAGTCATTATTTGGCTGTTCGCATAGCAGTAAGTTACGGTATTCACGCTCGGTACGGAAATAGGCCAGTTTATCTTCATCACGACCTTGCCCTTCAATTTCACCGGCTAGACTCAACGCGGTACGTGCCTGACCCAGCAGGTCCAAACCGATATTTGCCAATGCAATATCCAGCTCCAGCTCCGGTGCGTGACCGCACCACTCTGCCAGACGGTGTGAAAGGATGAGCTGGCTGTCGCCAACATGCAGTAAAAATTGTGCCAATACCTGATTCGTCATTGCTCTTTCCTCCACCTTACATGTGTTCGATGCCATCTGGAATGTGATAGAAGGTCGGATGACGGTAGACCTTGTTCAATGAAGGATCAAAAAACTCCGATTTTTCATCTGGTTGAGATGAGGTAATCAGTTCAGATTTCACGACCCAGATACTTACACCTTCATTGCGACGGGTATAGACGTCACGGGCATTTTGCAGGGCAATTTCATCATCAGGGGCGCGCAGGCTGCCGACATGACGGTGGCTCAGACCCTGTTTGCTGCGAATAAATACTTCGTATAAAGACCAGTTATTCTTGTTCATTTACATATCCTTGTGCTATTCCGTTGCCTTAAGCGATTTTTCGTTGATCTGACTGCTGCTGTTGCTTGCTGGCATAAACTGCTGCTGATTCACGCACCCATTTGCCGTCTTCCCAAGCCTTGCGACGTGCTTCAATACGTTCGTGGTTGCATGGACCTTTGCCTGCCAGTACATCGAAAAACTCATCCCAGTTCACTTCGCCAAATTCATAGTGGCCTGTTTCTTCATTAAACTTCAGGTCTGGATCCGGCACAGTCAGGCCAAGCTGCAATACTTGCGGCACGGTGTTGTCGACAAATTTCTGACGCAATGCATCATTACTGAATAATTTGATTTTCCACTGCATGCTTTGCGCACTGTTTGGAGAATTGTCATCACTTGGACCAAACATCATTAATGCCGGCCACCAGAAACGATTCACTGCATCCTGTGCCATTTGTTTCTGTTCTGGCGTGCCTTGTGCCAGTTGCATCATGGCCTCAAAGCCCTGACGCTGGTGGAAACTTTCTTCTTTACAGATACGCACCATGGCACGTGCATAAGGACCATAAGAGGTACGGCATAACGCCACCTGATTGACGATTGCAGCACCATCTACCAGCCAGCCAATCGCCGCTACATCTGCCCAGGTCAGAGTTGGATAGTTAAAAATGGATGAGTATTTCATGCGGCCAGCAATCAGCTTTTCCATCATGTCATCACGGTCTGCACCAAGCGTTTCTGCTGCACTGTACAGGTACAGGCCATGTCCTGCTTCATCTTGTACTTTAGCCAGCAATACCGCTTTGCGTTTCAAAGTCGGTGCACGGGTAATCCAGTTGCCTTCTGGCAGCATGCCAATTACTTCTGAATGTCCATGCTGGCCAATCTGGCGGATCAGGGTCTTTCTATAGGCATCCGGCATCCAGTCCTTCGCTTCAATAGAAATGTCCTGCTCTATCTTCTGATCGAATGTTTGTTGTTGCTTATTCATGTTTGTCTCACTTATCCCAAGTGCTGATACACTCAAATTAAAACGATACAAATATAAAATCAATACTATTTTTTAAGTATCATATATTTTTCAAAAGCATTTTTTATTAAGTTATTGTATTTATTGTTTTTAATTTTTTAATTACATCAAAATTACTTTTTTGTTTGCGGATTATGATTGACATTTAAGCTTTTTGATTGCAATTTATGAAACATCAAAAGTAAAAATAAACTCAATAACGTATCATAAATGGAGTTATACAATGTTGGAACTGGACAGCACTACCCAGAGCACGGATCTTCAGGACGACACACAGGCGAATTACTCAGCTAAAGTTAAAGTATTGAGTTCACTGGTTTTAGGTGGTGAACATAGCGCACAAAATGACTTGCGTACGGTTTATCACGCTATTAGCGGTGAAGCGATTTATCAGGTCAGCAGTCACGGTATCGACATGCATAATGTGGTGCAATATGCCAAACAGAAGGGTGCAGCCATTGCCCACTGGACTTTCCACCAGCGTGCTAATGCTCTGAAACAGGTGGCACAATATTTACTGGAACGTAAGGAAGATTATTACCGCCTGGCAGCCGCAACCGGCTGTACCCGCAAAGATGCCTGGATTGATATTGAAGGTGGGATCGGCACTCTGTTTGCCTATTCAAGTCTGGTTCGCCGTGAACTCAGCGATGAAACGGCACTGGTGGAAGATGCCTGGATTCCATTATCCAAACAGGGCAGCTTTGGTGCCAAACATATTCTGAGCCCGAAAGCTGGTGTAGCAGTGCATATTAATGCCTTTAACTTCCCGATCTGGGGCATGCTGGAAAAAATTGCACCTACTCTACTAGCCGGCGTACCTTGTATTGTCAAGCCAGCAACAGAAGGTGCAGAACTGACACATACAGTCGTTAAAGACATTTTAGCCAGTAATTTACTGCCAGAAGGTGCTCTGCAGCTGATCTGCGGGCAGACTTACGACCTGTTTGATCACCTGAATGCACAGGATACCGTTACCTTCACAGGTTCGGCTGCTACCGGCCAGAAACTGCGTGCGCATCCACACCTGAATGCCCACTCCATTCCATTCAGCATGGAAGCCGATTCGGTGAACAGCGCCATCCTGACCCAGCAAGCCAACGATGAAACCATTGACCTGTTTGTGCGTGAAGTCTTCCGTGAAATGACAACCAAGGCCGGACAAAAATGTACTGCAATACGCCGTGCCTTTGTGCCAGCAGCATTGCTCGATACCGTACAGCAACGCCTGACTGAAAAACTACAGAAAGTGGTCATCGGTGATCCTGCACAGGATGGTGTGACCATGGGAGCTCTGGCCAGCGTTAAACAGAAGCATGATGTTGCTGCCAAGGTAGAACAGCTGGCACAGGAAGCTGAAATCATCATGGGTAGCCACCTGCGCCAGGATTTTAGCATTCAGGTCGCACACCCAGAAAAATCTGCTTTCTATCCGCCAACAGTGCTGTTATGTAAAGATCCGGTACAGGCCCAACAGATTCATAATATCGAAGCCTTTGGCCCAGTGGTTACATTGATGCCCTATAGTGACCTACCACAACTGGCAACATTAGTAGCTCGTGGTGAAGGCAGTCTGGTCGCTTCAATCGTGCGTAACCATGATGAAAATATTGAACAGCTACTCAGCAAGATCGCGCCTTGGCATGGTCGTGTGCATATTCTGGATCGTGAAAGCGCTAAGGAAAGTACCGGTCATGGTTCACCACTGCCATTGTTAGTGCATGGTGGTCCGGGGCGTGCTGGCGGTGGTGAGGAACTCGGTGGTCTGCGTGCAGTGAAACACTATATGCAGCGTACTGCTATTCAAGGCTCACCAAATGTGCTGACTCAGGTCGGTCATAGCTGGACCGCGGGTGCGGAGGTATTTGAAGACCGCGTGCATCCATTCAAGAAATCCTTTGATGAACTGCGGATCGGTGAACGCCTGCTGACTGCACGCCGTACCATTACTGAAGCTGATATTGTCAACTTTGGTGGTTTAAGTGGTGATTACTTCTATGCACATATGGATAAGATTGCGGCTGCGGAATCCCTGTTCGGTGAACGCGTCGCACATGGTTACTTCATTGTCTCTGCCGCTGCTGGTCTGTTTGTTGATGCCGCTCCGGGTCCTGTCATTGCTAACTACGGTATGGATAACCTTCGCTTCGTAGAACCGGTGAAAATTGGCGATACCATTCAGGTAGAACTGACCTGCAAGCAGAAAACCCCTAAACCACTGCGTGATGAGCAGAAACCGCACGGTGTCGTGGTTTGGGATATCAAAGTGAAAAACCAGCGCAATGAACTGGTCGCGACTTATGACATCCTGACTCTCGTGGAAAAAGCCGCTTAAGCACTATTTTCAGATATTTAAAGCAAAAGGGAATCTATTTGATTCCCTTTTTTTATTGATTTAAAAATAATTGTATCTTTTTAATCCCGACATATTGACGGCTATGCAAATTACTCCTAGATTAGATTAATTGATACACATTAAAAATAAAAATAATTAAATTTGTATCAAATAAACCAATCACTATAACTTGCACAGGATGTTGCATGATGAATGAAAAAACATTGGTCATAGACAAGGTTGACAATGACGTCCAACCACTCGATTCTCATCTAAAAATTACTACGCCTATCCCTGAACAGGTAGATACAGAAATTCCACCAGCAACTCCGGAACGTAGCAGCTATCAATGGTATGTGGTAATCATCTGTATGGTGGCCTACATTCTGTCTTTCGTAGACCGTCAGATTTTATCTCTGATGATTGAGCCGATTAAGGCCGACTTGATGCTCAGTGATACCCAGTTCAGCCTATTGCAGGGGCTGGCCTTTTCGCTGTTTTATGCCTTTATGGGCGTACCGATCGCCGCACTGGCCGACAAGAAATCACGTGTGAAAATTATTTCGGTTGGGATCGCTTTCTGGAGTCTGGCCACTGCAGCCTGTGGCCTCAGTAAAAACTTTATCCAGATGTTCCTGGCTCGCCTCAGTGTCGGTGCAGGTGAAGCAGCCCTATCTCCTGCTTTTTACTCAATCGTGGCGGATCTGTTTCCTAAACATAAACTAGGCCGTGCGCTGGGTGTTTATGCCATTGGTGCTTTTATCGGTTCAGGACTGGCTTTCCTGATCGGCGGTTATGTCATCGGTCTGCTCAAGGATGTTAGTTTCGTTACTTTACCGGTAATTGGTGAGATCAAGACTTGGCAACTGACCTTTATGATTGTCGGTTTACCGGGTGTATTGCTGGCGCTGCTCATGATTTTGACCGTACGGGAACCCGAGCGTAAAGGCCTCAAAATGGATGCGAATGGTGTCGCCGTTAAAGCATCTTTTAAGAATTCCATCGGTTTTATTAAAACCCATAAAAAGACTTTCTTCTGTCATTTTATTGGCTTCTCTTTCTATACTATGATGCTGTATTCCCTGCTCGGCTGGGCACCGGCCTACTACATGCGTCACTTTGGCCTGGATGCAAGCCAGACCGGATATATCCTTGGAAGTATTATTCTTGTCGCAAATACTTCAGGCGCCCTATTCTGTGGCTGGCTCATCGACTTCTTTTCTAAACGTGGCTATAGCGATGCAGCAATCCGTGCCGGTGCAATTGGCTGTGCTGCCCTGATCATTCCAAGCGTGCTGTTTACCCAAGTCGACAATATGCAGCTTTCATTCGCACTGATCTTTGTCGCCATGTTCTTCTCCACCTTCCCGATTCCAGCATCAGCCGCTGCTACCCAGATGCTGACACCGAACCAGTTGCGCTCTCAGGTATCAGCCAAATTCCTGTTGATTTCTAACCTGATTGCACTCGGTGTGGGTACAACTGCTGTGGCGCTGATTACAGACCGATATTATGAAAATACCTTAATGGTGGGTAATTCGATTTCTATCGTCAATGCTGTAGCTGGTGTAATCGGTGTATTCCTGCTGTATAAAGGCTGTCAGTATTATCGTGAAAGTATGAAAGTCGAAAAACTAATCGATTAAGACAATATTAGATTTTTAAGATTTAAATCCAAACCTTAAATCAGTCGATTTAAGGTTTTTTTATTTCGATAGCAAAAGATCAATAGATACTCATTCACACTCAATCTTTTTCTGCAATTCATATGAAAATTAAACTGCCTGGACATTCCCACCAAAAAGCCGTATAACACCGTTTTTCGAATTAACAGGTGTTGACCATTGAAACTTGTTCTTGCACCCATGGAAGGCTTAACTGACCCGATTATGCGCGATGTACTGACATCCGTCGGGAGCTTCGACTGGTGTGTAACCGAGTTTATTCGTGTCACGGATTCGGTGCTGCCAGATCATATCTATCACACCTACTGCCCTGAACTGTTAAATGAGGGCAAAACTGCTGCCGGTACGCCGGTGCATGTACAGTTTCTGGGAAATAATCCGGAAATGCTGGCAGCCAATGCAGTGAAAGTCGCTGCCATGGGTGCTCCTGTGATTGATATGAATTTTGGCTGTCCAGCCAAAACCGTGAATCGTCACCGTGGTGGTTCAGTGCTGCTAGATGAACCTGAAGTCGTTTATGAATTGGTCAAAGCTGTTCGTGATGCAGTGCCCACACATATCCCGGTTTCGGCGAAAATGCGTCTGGGTTATATGGATCGCAACTTCATGATGGAAAATGCCCATGCCATTGAAGATGCTGGAGCGGCCTGGGTCACCGTCCACGCGCGGACCAAGGCCGATGGCTATACTCCGCCAGCCTTCTGGGACCAACTGCAACCGATCCGTGAAGCCTTAAAGATCAATGTGATTGCCAATGGTGAAATCTGGACCAATGCCGATGCCAAGCAATGTCAGCTAGAATCAGGCTGTGAAGACTTGATGATTGGCCGTGGTGCGGTCACTACACCTGATCTGACCCAATGTATTCGCCAGAATTCTGATGAGCCGCTTATCACCTGGAATGAACTACTGGAACTGCAAATCCGTTTCCTGAATGGTTCCTATAAAAAGGAAATGAATATGGTCGGCCGTTACAAACAATGGCTGGGGATGATGTCCAAGCATTATCCTGAGGCCAAAACACTTTGGGATGAGGTCAAACGGATTAAACAGCTGGTTGAAATTACTGAAAAGCTAAAAGCCTCGAAAAATTAAGAAAAAGCCTTTGAATGATTCAAAGGCTTTTTTGTTCGGATTCTCGCCTGTTTAAATTTGCAACATGTTCACGGTTGGTTTTCCAGGATTTTTCTAGTACTTCCTTCTCCAATCGAATCTGGATACGTTTAATCTTGGTATCAGAAATAACTCGCTGATTAAAGCTTTTTACATAATCTGTCCAACCTGCACCCCGAAATACATAATTCGGCATTGGGGTTTTGAATACCGCATCTGGCATAAATACAATCACAGAATGCAGCTGGTCTGGCTCGATAATATCAGCCAGCAACTGCTCCAGAACTTTGATGTGCTTATAATTCTGATGAATCGGATTTTGAAATTTATAGCTATTTTTATAAAGTTTTTGCGTCCAGGTTTTTTGTCGCTCGCTACCAAAGATCCAGCCTTTATAGTTCTTGGTTTCAATCACAAACAGGCCATAAGGACTTAATAAGAGATGATCAATTTGGGTTGTGCTTCCTTCTCCATCCGAAAGAGTCAAATCGTTTAATAACCGATACTCAAGGTCTTTCAGATAAAGTTTGACATGCGTGGTAACAGCGAACTCTCCCATCTTTCCTTTTATAAATGGTTTAAATAACTTAAAAACGATTAAACCAATAAAAAGTAGAAGAACCCACCATAAACTGGACCAGAGTTGGCCTAAGATTTGTGTTGCGAACTGATCCATATTTTAATTTTCATTAATTTTATGATTTTGATCTTAATGGGTTCGCTCAATATTTAACAGAATTTCTTTTTTATCCAGACCACCCGCAAAGCCTACCAGCTTACCGCTACTGCCAATCACCCGATGACAAGGTGCAATAATCGAGATCGGGTTTTTACCATTGGCAGCACCCACGGCGCGTACTGCTTTAACATTACCGACCTGTTCAGCGATTTCCCGATAGCTTCGGGTCTGTCCATAAGGAATATTCAGCAAAGCCTGCCAGACTTTTTTCTGGAAATCTGTACCAGCAAAGTCCAAAGGCAACTCAAAAACATTGCGCTGACCGGCAAAATATTCCTGAAGCTGACGCCGAGCTTCTATCAATACAGGATGCTGTGGATCTTCAACCAGAGTTGCCAACCTGACCCGATTAGGTTTTTCACAATCCCAGAGTACAGCTACCAGTGCCGTTTCATTGGCGACCAGCTGCAACTGTCCTACAGGCGAGTCCATATAAATATAACTGAGTTGCATGGCCCTACTCCTACAGAATCAAGCTTGGCAGTTTTTATTTTACTCGAAATCAGAACTGCTCAACAGCTCTTAGGAGGAGGATAATTTCATCAAAACAAGTCCGGAAATAATCAGCACCGCAGCCAGCATACGCATAGCAGAAGCAGGTTCACCTAAAACTATAACACCGACCAGAAATGAGCCGACTGCGCCAATGCCCGTCCAGATGGTATAGGCAGTTCCTAGAGGCAAAGTACGCATGGCATAGGCCAGTAATACAAAACTGAGCACCATAAAAACAATCGTAAAAATACTCGGTGTGAGTTTAGTAAAACCCTCTGAGAGCTTCATGGAATAGGCCCAGACAATCTCAAATAGTCCAGCGAATACAAGTATAATCCAGGCCATATTGCCCTCCTCCTAATTAACAGAGTCAGGCCGTCCTGACGATTTTTCTTGTTGAATTTTATAAATTTAATCAACAAGGGAGGTCGTTCCCCCTAAAAAAATAAACATCTTATAAAACAGATGACAAAACCAAACTGCCGTTTACAAAATTTGACTGAATGAGAATTAACTTAACCATGTCTTACTCAAATGCTCAGGACAACTTGAAGATTTCAGCCTATCTTAAGGAACGCCAACACGGGACATCGTGTTATGACATTACAGAGACTTGAGTAAGAAAAACAAACAAGGAATAAGTCCGTATTATTAAGTTATGCACATGAATTAAATTTAAAAATAGCGTGGAGATCTTACACAATGAAACACAAAACTAAGACCCATTGATCACTTTTTGTTTGGCTTGATTATTAACTTTGATGAATAAACGATCACTAAAATCAAGGGCTGACATATCTAAAAAGAACCCAAATTGAGTTCTTTTTATACAAATTTTGTCTAAGATGCAATCAATCAAGCTACAAACGATTACAAAATATGCAACATATCCATATGGTTATCAACATAGATATCTACACACTTATCCATAAAGTTATCCACAGATTTATGCACCTTAAACATTCTAGCGATTAAAGCTGGATTTGACCGACTTTAGCCAGCTCACTACGCATTTCATCAATCACAGCTTTATAATCCGGCTTGCCAAAAATCGCTGAACCGGCCACAAACATATCTGCACCAGCTTCTGCAATTTCACGAATATTTGCTGGTCCTACACCGCCATCTACTTCTAAACGGATATCACGACCTGAAGCATCAATAATCTTGCGCGCCTGACGTAATTTATCCAAAGTCATTGGAATGAATTTCTGTCCGCCAAAGCCAGGGTTCACACTCATTAGCAATACCTGATCAACCTTATCCAGTACATAATCCAGATAATGCAATGGTGTTGCTGGATTAAATACCAGACCGGCTTTAGCACCACCCGATTTGATCAACTGTAAAGAACGGTCAATATGATCAGATGCTTCCGGATGGAACGTAATAATATCTGCGCCTGCTTCCAGAAAATCACCAATCATGCGATCTACAGGTTTCACCATGAGATGCACATCAATAGATGCCTGAATACCATATTTTTTCAATGCCTTACATACACCTGCGCCAAAGGTTAAATTGGGTACATAGTGATTATCCATAACATCGAAATGCACAACGTCTGCACCAGCCTGAAGTACATTTTCAACTTCTTCACCTAAACGGGCAAAGTCGGCAGACAAAATAGAAGGTGCAATTAAATAAGGCTTGGACATGAAAGGACCTGGCTAACTGAAATTGGATTTTTCTCATTATACCAAATCCAGTCCTGCTACTGTGACTTGGATGTTATGTGAATACAATGCTATGTAACGCTGGACAGTATTTATGCTTAATATCACTTGGCCTGGATGAAAATGATTGATTAAGACAGGAAAACTCGCATATCCATCAATAAAAAATCGAGGCTAAACACGCCTCGATCCTCAGGATATAGAGATATGAATTTTTATACTCAATATCAGGGCTAAACAGGTTGGCTCATTTTTTCTTCAAATGCGTGAATCCGTTCAATTCTTTTGTCCAGCTCGGGATGCGATTCCAGATATTTTTTGAGTTTTCCAATCAAACGCAACCATTTCAGTTCAGACTCGGTAATTTGCCGTTCTTTTCCATCAATATTCAGGGTAAAGTTTTTCATTTTTATCGTTTTACTCTGCTCTGCCAAGATTCTAGCGTTTTCAACCCGCTGCAAAAAGTTCGACAAATGGATACTGGAGATCTGCTGTTGATGTAAATGTTGCATGGCATAATCATCCGCAGCAAGTTCAAGCGCCTGTGAATATCCCGCATCGGCGAGTACCGCTATAGATGCCGCCACGACATCACTTAAGTCTCCCGTTACCAAGGCAAATAATCCTGCTGCACCCAGGTTGGAAATCACTTTTTGCATGCTATGTTTTTGTACCAGATGACCTTGTTCATGCGCCAGTACTGCAAGAACCTCTTCATCTGCACCGCTAAGCTTGACCAGTTCATCGGTGACAATAATGGTATTGTTCGGAATCGCAGCTGCATTAAGTCCCATGGTTTCTCCGCCTTGACGGAAAATAATCTTTGCAGGTTGCCCTACCGCGATTTTTTGTTCATACAATTTTTTTAGATGTGCTTGATGCTCTGCGGAGAGCTTGGATGGCTCAGTTTGCTCAATTAATTTCTGCTCAGTTTGATTTCCCACCTCGATCAAGGTCTGTTCGGGAAGTAATTGAGCGAGCTGCTGGGCCGTATATGGAATTCCCCATTTAAGAATAAAAATTACCGCACATATCACGATAATCATCGAGAAGAAAATCAGGAGTGGAGAACGTTCAAATTTCCATATGGCATGATAGATTTCTTTGGATTTAATCTTCAGCCAGTGCGGCGCTTTGGTTAAAAATTCAATCCGGCGATCTTCAGGTAATTCGATAATCGGTTTACGTCCCCCGACCCCGCCAATATACGCCATATCGGGATAAGTAAAATAAAAGTCAGCCTCGCTCACTTGCTTGGGTGTTTCTTCACTGAGTTTCAAGGCAATCCCGCGTTGCTGATCAGGGACAATCCATGCACGCTGGGCTTCGGCCAAAACCCCATCATAAAATCTGACTTCAACAGGTCGCTTCATCCTACTTGCCTCTATAACGATGCATTGAAATCAAAGATATCCAGTACTTCATTGGCTATAGCATTTGGATCACGCTGCAAGATATTTTTTAGATTAGTTTCGTCCTCTGCTAGATAAAGCTCCAGGTTAGCCAGTTGATATTCATATAAACGAATGCTCGCCCAAGGGGTCATGAGTCCCAAACTGAGTGCACGCACAATCCAGTTACTCAGTACAATCCAGCTATAACGCCATGTCGTTACCCGGGTTTTAAAGTAGCTTTGACCAAGCTCTACATGATTCCAGGTATACATATATAAGCGTGCAGATATCATCGGCCAGACCAAGGCCAGACAAAACAGATAGCTCAATACAACACCCAAGGTAAACAGGTTTGTACCGATCAAATCGACCCAGTAAACGATTGCTGCGATCCATGCGATACCAATTAGCAGACACAGACATAAGGGAACATAGACTGCTGACATAAATTTAGACCATTTGATCCCCAAGCTGAACTGAAGTTGGCCGATCGATAAATGATTAAAGCAGTAACGTTTGTATAGCCAGATCACCACTGGGCTGAAAAGAAACAGGGTGAAAATATTGACCAATATCGCGAGCCATAAAACCCTATAGGCTTCCCGATTGCTTCCACTAAAATGAAACCGGACATTGCCATATTTACTATTCCGGGCCTTAAATTTCAGGGTCATCCGAATTAACCAAGATAGAGAGATCGCAGCAATCAGAAATAATGAACTGGTGACAAGAATGGAGTAATTGGTCAAGATCAGTGTCACCACATACAACTCCAATGCCAATAGACGACCTAGCAGAATTCGGCTTGGCATGGCGATGAAGTCAAAGCGATGTTTTAACAATTGGGTATTACCGTAGAAATAGCGGATACGGCGTGCCTTTGCCCAAGGGCTATACAAAGTATAGCGTAATGATGGTTAACATCAGATTCACCATCCAGATTCCAAAATATTCAGTGGCACTGCCATGAAATCGGAAGCTGTGTTTTTCTAGTGGAGGTGATGGTTGGTCAATCTCTGGTTCAGGCTTATTGTGCATCGTGTTCTTAACTGCAACTGGTTCTACCTGATTTTTGAATAGCAACTTATATGCCATTTTTATTATATTTATTTGATATTCATATAAAAAACTCCAAAAATATGACCTATTCTTGGAGTTTCATTGTACTTTTAAGTTTGCTTGGCTTTTGCTGCTTGGCTTATGGATTTAATTGCACAGCATGGAATTGTAGATGGTCATCTACAAAGCTTTGAATAAAATAGTAACCATGATCATAACCTTGATGTTCACGTAAGGTTAATTTCTGGTTCACAGCATCGCAGGCTTGCTGAAATAAAGCCGGATTCAGCTGGCTATAGAACTGGTCAGAAAAGCCCTGATCAATCAGGATATCGCTAAACAGTGCACCTTTTTCCTGAACCAGCGCAGTTGCATCATGCTTCAACCATTCTTTGCGGTTTTCGCCCAGATAATTTGAGAATGCTTTTTCACCCCATGGACATTGGCTTGGTGCACAAATCGGTGCAAATGCCGAAACTGAACAGAATTTTTCCGGATATTTAAAAGCCAAAGTTAAAGCGCCATGTCCACCCATGGAATGACCGAAAATCCCGATCTTATCTGCCTGAACTACGAACTCTTCACACACCAGTTCATACAACTCATCGACGATAAAGCTTTCCATCTGATAATGTTCAGCCCACGGTGCTTGAGTGGCATTAATATAGAATCCGGCACCTTGCCCAATATCCCAGTGATCCCCTTTGGCAACATCATCTCCACGCGGAGAAGTGTCTGGTGTAATCAGAATAAGACCAAGCTGGGCCGCCAGACGCTGGGCATGTGCCTTGATTGCAAAAGTTTCTTCAGTACAGGTCAGGCCAGCTAAATAGAACAAAGCAGGACAACTTTGGCCTTCCAGAGCTTGTGGCGGCAGGAAGATTCCAAATCTGGTTGGTTTTTTTAATATTTTAGACTCAAAGCTATAAATCCGCTGTTCACCCTCAAAGCTTCGATTATTCTGTACCAGTTCCATCATCATTCCTTTTTCTATTTTCTAAAGTTGTAGATTGGTTTATGGAGTCAAAGCGACAGACGGAGATGCTGAAGTGGTCGTCGCTGGAGGGAAAAGACGCTGTTCCAGTTGTGGCAACATCAATTCCATGTTTTTGCCAATCACCCATTGTGGTTCTGACGGTTCAAATCCCTGAGCTGCTTCCCATTTAGCCACTGTAGTCTTGGCCTGCTCAAAAGAGGCTTTCAGGCTGTTATTTTCACGCATGGCCTCATCAAAGAAAGCACGGCCGAAATAGGTATAATCAGCTTCGTTTGAACAACCGAAAGACTGACGGTCAGCAGCAGAGGCTGTGATAATTAAAGTATTATCATTCTGCAAAGCCGAAGCGAAACTACCTGAGAAACAGGCAGAAATAACAATCACTCGCCAGCGTACACCTGAGGCATCCAGAGTATCACGCAACCATTTTGGATCAACTGATGCCAGGTCTAGCGGGGCATTTTCCATTTCAAATTCATTTGGCAAGCCATGTGAGGTCATATACAGGAACAGCACATCACTTTCCCGGTTCATCTGCTGGCCAATACGGCGCAAGGCCAATTCCATGCTGGTTTTGGAAGCAAGTGGAATCTCAGTCCGTGTTGCCGGATGATTCACCAGCATAATCGAACGGCCAAAAGTCCCAAACCGGGTATCAAACTGCTTTTTAATCCGCTCTATTTCTGAATAGAACACATCCTGATAACTCGCGCCAGCCACACCCATAAAGTACCAATGCGACTGTGCAAATTCACCATATTCAATTGCATCCAGCGCCTTATTCAGCAAGATCGGCTGAGCATAGAAAGCATCTTCAGCAAAACTTGGTGGAATTTCTTCAACTTTCCAGATGGGCTGATCTTTCACCGAAATCTGCCACACCACCAAGGTAAACAAGGTGGCCAGCATAATCAGTGCCCGTTCCCACCACGGCCATTTTAATTCACGTGAAATCACCCAGACCACAGCCAGACTTTGCCAGACAAACAGCATGACAAACAGGGTCGGAATATAGGCATAGAAAATATAGGGTAGATAATCCAGATCACCCAGATACTGGATCAAGCTCTGGAACAGCATGATATGCGTATCCAGCACCAGCCAGAGCAATGCGGGTACCAGCATCAGACGAGGATTATTCACCCGTTGGGACAAAAAGATCCCGACAATCAAGGCAATAAAGGGCCAAAGCGCATAACTGATCAGACCCTGAGAGTTGAAATCTCCCATACGACCAGAACTGAGCCAGCTAAAGAGACTGTTAGCACAGCCGCCCAAAATCCCCCAGAATACCAGTTGCAGAATAGAGGGACGCACCAGTTGCAGCGAACGCCGAGATCCCAGAAATAACCACATCCCGGCAATTTGGTTGCTTTTAAAATCGTGCCAAAAATTGATGGAGGGTTTAAAGTCGATCATATGATTTCAGGGAGATGAGTGGCTCGCTAATGTGCCCAATAAGTTTATGCTTGATATAAGTTTTATCAATGCCAATTTTTAAATATATAACAAATCCTTGATCTATTTTGAAGCAATTCTCATATTAAGTAACCAGTTCATGCTGAAAATAGGCATCAAAACGGCAAGCATCACCAGACCATTGATGATTTGGCTCTTTTCCAGCTAAAAATACGGCCAGACGAGGACGTTTCACCACCACCCGCTTGCCAATTTTTTGTGCTAATTCTAAGAGATTATCCCCCAGATCCATTTCACCATCTTCCGGTAAAAGCAAATGTAATAACTGCATTTGTTTTTTCACCTGTGCCTGCTTTTTCGGTGCCTGCTGATTCTGGTCACGTTGTGGAAACATCGGGTCCAGATAAACCACATCGACGACCGCATTCTGCTCAGCTTGTAATTTTAGATAATCCGCAGAATCGGAAAAAACCAGGTGAATCCGGTTAACCACCGGACTTAGGAAAGCATCCTTTTTGGCTCGGTGATGACTGTCTTCAAGCAGGGTAAATAAAATAGGATGTCGTTCGACCAAGGTCACCTGAGCACCCAAATGTGCCATCAACAGACTGTCATGACCTAGCCCAGCTGTCGCATCGATAAGAGTCGGCTTTTCTCCGAGGTTACAAGCACGAGCAATCATTTCCGATTTTAAAGAGGCACGTTTTAAACGCCCTACTTCTGCTTGCCAATCTGGTTGCATTTTCATGCCATTGGCACAGAGCCATAGGCCGTCAGCATCAACACACAGGGCCAGTTCGGGATGTAAACGCAAGAAACGTGCATTCAGCTTTTCAATAACCTCAATACTAACCTCTACACCACGAGAAGAAAGCACAGCCTCGAAGTGCTGTGCTTTCTCTTGATACTCAGATTCGGTATATAAGCGAATCGTGCTTACCATAATCTCCAACCTGTAAAGGCAAATAATAAAATCAGTAAACCTGAGGCTATGCGATACCAGGCAAAAACCATGAAATCACGTTTTGCCACATAGGCTACCAAGGCACGGATTAATAAAAGCGCCGAGATGAACGATACGATGATACCGACTGCCAGAACCGTCCAGTCTTCTGTGGTACTGTAAACATCATAGCTTTGATACAGATCGAGCAGGCCTGCACCGATAATAACCGGAATCCCCAAGAAGAATGAAAATTCAGTTGCAGCCTTACGTGATACGCCAAGGAACATCGCCCCGATAATGGTCGCACCTGAACGTGAAGTTCCCGGTATCAGGGATAAGACCTGAATCAGACCAATCCAGATCGCATCTTTTACGGTCAGATCTTCAACTTCCTGGGCACGTACCTTAGGTGGATTCTTTTCAATCCAGATAATGATCAGACCACCGACGATCAAGCCAATGGCAATTGCAATATTATTGAATAGCAGTTCTTTTACAGTTTGCCCTAGGGTCAGACCAATCAGCACAATGGGAATAGAGGCCAGAATCAGGCCAATCCCTAAACGGCGTCCTTGCGGTTCACCACTTACGATCCCGGTTGCTGCACCCCAAAGCCGTGCCCAATATTCATAAATAACCGCGGCAATTGCCCCCATCTGAATTGCGACGACAAAAACATCGCTTTTTTGTTTAGTCCAGAAATTCATTAATTCTGAAGCCAAAATCAGATGCCCAGTACTGGAAATAGGCAAAAACTCAGTAATACCTTCAACAATACCCATAATTGCTGCTTTCAGCAGCAGTAAAAGATCCATGCTTAATCCTGATTAATTATGCTTTGCCTTGTTCTGGAATTTTTTTCCATGCGTTATCACGTAAATATACCGGAAGTGCCAATTCTGCACTGACCCAATTTTCTGTTTTTGCTGCTGCACGCGCAATCATGGCAATATCCTGCGCTGTTGCACTGACATTTTTATATTCAGATGCTGTTTCTTGAACTAGATTGGCACCTGAACCCACCACAGTAAATTTGACTGCTTCAGCACCTTGTTCATAACTCAAAAGCTGTTCTTCATCAACAGCCTGCATAATCCCTTGAGCATCTAACTGATAACTGGCCACGTAGACTTCATTCATCCGTGCATCCAGTACGGCAGTTACTGTAGTTAAACCATGCAAACGATATGCCGCTTGCGCCAAAGCTTGTAAAGTGGATACCGGAATTACAGGCAGATCATTTGACCAAGCCAAAGCTTGGGTCACAGCCGCATTGATGCGAACACCACTAAACGATCCCGGGCCACGACTAAAGGCAATCGCTGTCAGATCAGATACAGCCCAGCCCAGATCATTGAGACCTTGTTCAATCATTGGGAGAATGGTTTGCGTTTGTGCCTTGGCGCGCGCATCAAGCTGAAAAAATAGTTCTTGAGTATCATCGATCACAGAGACGGAACACTGCTCATTGGCAGTCTCCAATGCCAGCACTTTCATGCACAACCTTAATTCAGAGAATATAAAAAACGTCGAATATAATACTCCACTCATATCTTCTAGGCGAGATTTTCCCAAGCCAGATACAAAAATGCCTAGAAAATTCTAGGCTTAACTGAGGACATTATTCAGATAACAGCCTAAAGCTGTACTTCTTCCAGATTTTGAAATTTCTGGAAATGCTCGGCATAGTGCATGGCACTCATTTTCAGTTTCTGAATACTGGCTTCATCTAAAGTTTTCACGACTTTGCCTGGTGAGCCCATTACCACCGAATTATCAGGAATCACCTTCCCTTCTGGAATCAGAGCATTGGCACCAATAATACAATTCTTGCCAATCACGGCATGATTCAAGATCACTGCCTGAATTCCAATCAGGCTATTATCGCCAATGGTACAGCCATGCAGCATGGCCTGATGACCAATGGTCACATAATTCCCGATGTTCATTTCAATTCCAGCATCGGTATGTAGCACCGCATTTTCCTGAACATTGGTGAAGTCACCTAAACGGATTTTACTGTTATCGGCACGAATAACGGCGCCAAACCAGACACTCACCTGCTTACCTAATTCAACCTGCCCAATGACCGTCGCTGTAGGTGCCACCCAACCATCCCATGGCTGATGCGTTACTTTTGGTGAATGTCCCTGAAACTGATATAACATGGCTGAAATCCTGTTCAACGGTTAAAAAATTTTGAGCGTTTAAACGCAGGTGAATTAAGTAAAAATGGCCAGTCTTTTTTATAGTCAAGCCCGTACTGAAATAATGAAATTAGCATACGTGCGGTCAGTCCCCAGACAATCTCATTTTCCACCCGCATACTTGGAAAATATAAAGACTGCTGGGCAAACCGCACTTCATAAGGCATCGGCTGGGCTTCCAGCAAATGCTGCAAGGAAGCAAAGAAAATCCGGTCAATTTCCGTCGGCTGAGGAATGAGTTGAATGGTAGGCGGAATTATACCTACCACAGGTTTGACCAGCATTCCATTACGTGCCTTTTGCATCGGCAGATCCCCGATCAGATGCACATCAAATGGATTAAGCGCCGTTTCCTCATACGCCTCTCTCAAAGCCACTACAATATTACTGGTATCTTGCGGATCGCGTTTACCACCTGGAAAAGAGACTTCTCCTGCATGATTATTCATATAAGCTGAACGGCGTGTCAGCAAAACTTTGGGATCAGCTTCATCTGTGATCGCAATTAATACAGCAGCCTGTGCAGTTTGAATCCGTTTGGAAAATCGTAAATGTTTCTGCAAGCGTTGTATTAATCCCAGCTCATCCATTCATTCAGCTCCCTATGCGACTGTAATTTCATCATAGCTGATTTTTGATTTGGCGGGATAGAAATGATGCCAAATTTTGATTTTTCAGTTATCCTGACCTTACTGTTATCATTGATGATGAATATGAACTTCTGTGTGAACTGTGGACATAAAACAACAGAGAAAATTCCTTTAGGCGATCAGAAGGTTCGCAAGGTTTGTACTACATGCGGATATATTCATTACATTAATCCAAAAGTGATTTGCGGTGCATTGGTGCTCTGGGAAGATAAGGTCCTGCTCTGCCGCCGTGCAATTGAACCACGTTATGGACTGTGGACTTTACCTGCCGGTTATATGGAACTGTTTGAAACCATGGAACAGGGCGCGGCACGTGAAACCCGTGAAGAAGCCGAAGCTGAAGTGGATATTGAACAGCTGTACTGCATGTACAATATTCCGCGGATTGGCCAGATTTATGTCCTGTTCAAATCTCAACTGATTGATGGAAAATTTGGTGCAGGTGAAGAAACCATTGAAGCACGTTTATTTAACGAAGATGAAATTCCCTGGAGTGAACTGGCTTTCCCGAGTGTAGAGCATACGCTTCGTCATTATTTTGAAGACCGTAAAACCAATAACTTCCCGATGCACCTAGAGACCTTGGGAACCCGTTTGGATCACACAGGTTAAAATGTCTTTTTATAAAAAAGCCCATCATTTGATGGGCTTTTTTTTATTATTTGGTTTTGATGCTATAACAATCCGCTAATTTAAACGAAACACTTCCGCCACTTAGCTTGGCCAGATTGGTCTCCTCCGTCGTTTCATCAGTATTATTGTTGTTATAGATTTTCTGGAAGCTGGCATAAGTATTCGCCCAACCTACGCTTTCTCCAGCTGAGTTGGTAAAGCCCACACGACTGGTTCCATTCAGTACATTAGATAAATTGAGTAATGCTCCACCAATCACAATCTTATCATCTGTATTGGTTGAAGCCTGAATAGTGGAGTTCATACCTACCAAGGCACCATTTAATGAACCAAATACAGGATCAGCGAAGACCAGTCGCATAGATACTGTTTTTTCATCTATAAATGCACGGCCTAATGTACCCAGACGATATTGTTGAACGCCGTTATTGTCTTTAAGTCCAGCCGGTAAGATATCTCCCTGGCAACCATTAATACTATCAGTTGCAAGATTGCTCGCGGACTGCATATTGGTACGCACATCACCATTACTATCAATCACAACACCCACTGTAACAGGGCTAATTGAGTTTTCGCTAAATTTAAACTCCATGTTGCCATACATTGGGAAAATATATTCTTCACCTGGCTCTACATTTTCAGCTGTTCTAAAGACTTGACGATCCAGATAGCTAATCGGGAAAATTTTATAAAGATCAATTGAGCCACTATAGTTGTCATCATCGGCATTAAAACGCCATAAGCCAAGACTGGCACGATCAGCATCGCTGAGTTCAGTTTTACCTGTGGCCAACTTATAAAATGCTTCTTTACCAGCAATCACATAATCGCTCAGCAAACGGCCTTGGTAAATTTCTAATGGATTGCTGTTGTTAGCCACATTCATTTTATATGGTGCATTTGATGAAAGCATTCTCGTGGCAGGGCTAATCCAGCTGGTTTGCGGTACTGCAGTAATTTGCTGTGGTTTGACCTTACGGATCAATTCCGCATTAATGCCACCCAAAGATCCCAGATTATTGGAGCCCAGTTTTAGCTGAGTATCACGCCACTGTAGTCCACTACCGAAGGTATAACCTTGGCGGTCTGTAATCAGGATAAAATGTCCAAATAAATATTTAGTCGTTTTATCTTTAATGTCACATACAGATTTATTACAACCCGCCAGACCATCGGAACCAGTCAAGTTACTGCTAATAATGCCTGAGGTTGAGAACAGAGAAAATTCTGGTTGATATACTGCTGCACTGGCAATATTGGCCAGTTTTTTTACGACTTCAAAGGCCTGATCATCACTAATCTGGCTAATATCAATAAAAGGTTTAAGGGTTTCTGCTAAATTTGCATCTGTCAGGCTGATATCTTTATTAATTTTGCCCAGATTCTTTCGCATATCCTCTGTGATATACAAGGGCTGTACATCTGTCGGATTATAGATACGACCTTTTTCCAGTGCCAAGGTCTGCCAGATTTTGACCAGTTTCATCGCCACCTGTACGGTTGGATCTGTCTGTTCGATTCTGGCAATGTTACGACCAGTAATCCCCTTGGCAATATCAAGTACACTGAGTCGGGGTAATTGGCTCGATGTACTGAGGTTCATATATTCTGAAAGCTTTACAGTACCCAATTTGATTTTGGTATCACTAAAACTTTTTAGATAAAATTCAATACTATCTGCTTTTTGACAAGTACCTGACGCCACCCCATCATTTTGGTCAAATAAAGTAATAAAGGTATTTTCTTTATCACCACTACAATTAAAGTTAAGACCATCAATTGGATATTCAAGCCCCCATTCCAGACAATTCGTTGCAGTAGCAGAGCATGAACCGTTCGTGGTGGCTTCATCATTTTGTTCTGGTATGACATTCGCACTTTCACCTCCGCATCCGCTGAGGGCGGCAAATAAAGCAGTGAAAGCAAATGGATATAATATTTTATTTTTCATCTTATTCTACTCGAATCGTCCTTATCGAATGGCGACTAGTTTTAGTTGTCCATAATTTGTCAGCATCTTGTCTTCAACATCTATGGCTGAAGCGAGTGGGGTCATTAATACATATTGGCTTTGCGCAGGAATCTGAATAATTCCCTGTATCTTCTCATGTTGAATAATATTGGCTTGTGCTTCCTGATTTTTAAAACCGCCCGCCCCTTCTAAAACACAGCCTCGTTCATCCAGAAATACAACAAATGGCCAGTAATAGGCAGGATTATTCTGACGGGAAGCATAAGACTGAATCTGAATATTTTTAATATCAGATTTTAGCTTCACAATTTCATAATCAAACTCATCTGATTTCAGCGGTGCCCGTGGCCACAGATTAATGGATTTACCTGCACTAATCTCTTTCGCATTCTTAACTTTTTTATCTTTAAAACACTGCTTACCTAAGCTTTCTACAGATTCAGGCTGAGAAATACGGTAGTAGGTTTGGGCCAGTACAACAGGACCAGAATCTATGACAGGTTGTTGAAACAAGGATTTTATAATCGACTGTCCAACTCCTTTTTCACGCTCAATCGTCTGTACACGTGTTGACCCAATATTTTTATCAACTATCCCTTCAGGCATACTATAGAAACGTTTTTTACCTTCCAGATTAAATTCTTTATTTTCCAGATATTCACTATCCACATATTCCACCCCTTCAATCTGACTGAAACCCTGTTTTTGAACAGGATCAGGTACTGCCTGAATGACAGGTTCAGGGGTTTGAAGCTGTGTCACTGGTGGTAAGTGCTGCGGTAATCTAGACTCAACGTGTTTAGTTGGTTGTACTGGTTGTACTGGTTGTACTGGTTGTACTGGTTGTACTGGTTGTACTGGTTGTACTGGTTGTACTGGTTGTACTGGTTGTACTGGTTGTACTGGTTGTACTGGTTGTACTGGTTGTACTGGTTGTACTGG
>NZ_VOZV01000061.1:0-8169 GCF_013419565.1 Acinetobacter sp. YH12072
AATACCAACGAACAGCCCAAAGAATGATTTCACCTTGAAAGTGCCGACCGTGGAAGGGATTCATCTGCTGTATCTCGAAATAAATAAGATATTTAGCTTATCATGTCAGCCTATTTGCAACAGTGCCCAACTTGCGACACTAAATTGGGTAGATTGGTTCAATAAAGAGCGTGTACATAGTGCACTAGGTTATGTATCACCTTTTGATTTTGAAGCAATGTACTATGATAAGATTAACCCGTTAGGTCAGGTGGCCTAACTTAAATAAAAAACTCTCCGACAAACCCGGTACGGTTCACCTTTATCTTTGTTTGTGATGAATACATTAGCAAGTTCCCATTTAGGTGCTGCATGAGAGAGAATTGGTAAAGATAGACAGAGTCCTAAGATAAACTTTTTCATTAATTGTCCTATGAAATCTCATAATGATTTGTTAAATCATAACTTAATTTATTGCTGATCTAGCTTAGCTTATAATTAATTTGAATTATTTTTACGTTGTTTGAGAACTTCTAATCCTAAATCCTTCCAAATTTGCCATTTCATATCATTTGGGTCTATTTCAGCAGTTTTAAGCAGAATTCCAAGTAATTCGGCTGGGTCACGCTGATCAAGGTTAGCAATTTCAAAAAGTGCGCCTAATTGAATGAGATGACGTGTACGAGCTTTTCGTTCAGCTTCCTTTTCTGCATTCAGTAATTTTCTGACTGCTATCTTCTGTTTATTCGCTCGATCTATGGCTTTTTCAGCTTTGATCAAGGCATTCAATTTTTTCTCTTGGTCGGGAGTACGGTATTGGATTTGAGCTAATTCTAATAAAAGCTTTTGTGCATCACTGGGATTCTTTAAAGCAGAAATGTAGGTAATTTTTTCAGACAGCCAATCATTATTCATATTCAATTCCTTAATTCATATACCGCAAAAGCACAGGCTCAATACTCAAAGAACGATAACAAAATAATTACGTCCAAGGTACGCAATTTTGTTAAAGTCGTTCTAGAGATTGTCGCCTGTACTTCCATCAAAAAATTGATGGCGCGCTTAGACGTTTCTCAATTTCATTGAGAAACCTAAGCACGTTAGGGACTTCATCCCTAAAACCCTGAAACTTCTTTTTTTCGTTCAATTGAAAATTGAATGAAAAAAAGAAGTACCAAAGCTAGGAGCAACAGCATGCAACTAAAACAGGTATTGGGAAAAATCAAAGATATTAGTTTTGGCGTGATCGCAGCACCGCTAATTATCATCATTATGATGTGGGCTTCGATACTTGATCAAAGAGCGTTTAAAAAAGAACGTAACCGAAAAAAGGAACAGGATAAGACCTAATGGCGATTGCTCGTTTAAGTGTCAAAGTCGGTAAGGCAGGTAAAGCAGCACCGCATGCCGAATATATTGATCGGGATGAAGAAAAAAAGCTGAAACAAGAACAGGCAGAAACCGACCTTGAACATAGTGCCTATGGGAATATGCCGAAATGGGCTGAACATAATCCGATTACCTTTTGGGAAGCAGCCGACCTTTACGAGCGCAAAAATGGCAGTACCTATCGAGAATATGAAATTGCCCTGCCTAGAGAGATGAATGCCAAACAACGTCTAGAACTGGTTGAGGAGTTCATTCAGTCCGAGATCGGCTCAAAATATCCATATCAGTTTGCGATTCATAACCCTAAAGCAATGGACGGCAACGATCAGCCCCACGTGCATCTCATGTTTAATGAACGTCTGCAAGATGGAATCGAACGAGATCCAGAGCAATATTTCAAACGCTATAACAGCAAAAATCCTGAACGTGGCGGAGCTAAAAAAGACAATACAGGCAAGAGTTACCAGGAACGAAAAATTGATATTAAAGACCTACGCCAAAGATGGGCGGATTTATGCAACAGCCATTTAGAAAAACATCAAATTGATAGCCGTATTGATATGCGAAGCTACAAAGAGCAAGGCATAGAGAAAGAACCCGAAAAGAAACTGTTACCAAGCCAAGCCAAAGACCCTGAAATTAGGGAAGCCCTACAACAATCACGTACAGCCTATAAAGAGCTTGAGCGACTAGACTTAGGCGACCCCAAACAAGACCTGAAAGACCTCAAAAACAGCCCAATTTCAGACAAAGAAATTAAACAGGGTATTGAGAGCTTTAAGGCTGATTTTGACAGCTTTAAACAGCTTGCTTTGGAACAGTACAAACAACAGCAGAAATTAGAAAGAGAGCAACAGAAAACAATGAAGTTTAGAGGGATGAGCCGATGACACCTGATGAAAAAAAGCTATATGCACTAATGGCAGTTGCAGAACAACAGCAGAACCTCGTCAATCAGGCCGTTAAAGAGCTTCAAATCACGAAAGAACACATTCAAAGCACTATTGCTGGGCAGACCCACCATACTGTATCAAAATCGCTAAATACGGGCTTACAGGAGGGTACAGCGGAGCTTATTAAGACCGCTAAAGCACTTGGACGCTTGAATAATTCAATTGAATCAGCCCGTGATCAGTTGTCATGGAAGCTCATTACCATTGTTCTAGGCATCTTTGCCATTCTGATGCTTGGTATCATTTGGCTGTTTAGTGTTTATATCAAACCTTTAGGCAATATCCCGCAGATCGAGAGCCTGAGACAGCAAGGCATCCAGTTTGATATTGGAAGTTGTAAAGTTGATGGAGAATCTAAACCGTGTGTCCGAGTGATGAAAAAGCAGTGCGGATATGGAAAAAATGGCGATTTTTGTGTCATAGACCCAAAATAATAAGAATATTTCTTATGCTAAAAGAAAATTCTTACTTAATTTCAATTCTACGAGAGGAAAAGGGGTAATCATGCCATTGATTGAATATTACGGCTTGTTATTTGAATGGCATGACCAAAAAATGGATTTAGTCTACAGAGGGCGTGAAATTACGTTCGAAGAAGTCTGTAGTATTTTCCTTGATCCTGCATTGATGTCTTTTGATGATGTAGGACACTATGACGAACAACGACTAATATCAGTCGGTTTAAGCAATCGTGGTAGACTATTAACAGTGGTTTGGGTTGAACGTGGAGATGTTGCGAGAATAATCACTGCATTTGAACCATCACATCACCAAAAGCGGAGGTACAGCAATGCAAAATGAATTAGAACGCTATAAAAATTTTGATCCTACCAATGCCCCATTGGTTAAACCTAGTTTTGTGAAAAAATTACAGGAACGTCACGCCATCGCTCAAGCAAAGGCTTTTGATGCTGATGTGGTGACATGGTTAGGTTCACAAGATAATGAAACAAAACAACATATTAACGATATGGTTCGCCATATTATGGCATTGAAACGTACTTAATTAGGTATGACCTCCCTTTTTTGTTTTAATGTTTGATTGATTAATTAGAAAGCTCATTTGGTATTCATACCAAATGAGCTTTTACTTTATAGTTTTTGAAGGATACGCCGTGGTTAAGGAAGTTGTTATGTTGAAACATTCAAGTTTGGAAAGAAAAGAGTTCAAGCATGAAGAACTTGCACTAATAAAAAAACTTGATTTCAACGATATTGAGATTATTAAGCCTGATAATCTTGGACAAATCTTAATTTGGACTTCTAAACTTGCTGAATATCATCATGCTCAATTTGTTGAATTTAGTCATAAGTTAGATATTGTTGATGAAATAGAAGAGCGAGAAGAGATTAACAATAAGATTAATTTTTATAGAAAAAGTAGAGTTTTAGAGAATCATATCAAGGATTTCTATCTAAAAAAGCTATTGGATCAAGGAGAAGCGACAGTAAAGGGATATATCAAACATCCGATTAAACAGGATACAAATTACGCTGTAATTTCTTATCACGGATATCATTTTGTTAGTTTTGCTACTCCAGAGATTATTGAAAAATTTCCCTTACATTTTATTGATTTTGTACAAAGTGAAACACCAAAGACATTAGCAGATATACACTCTGATGAAGCTGTACTGCTATCAACGGTTAAGAATTTTATAACGCCCTTTAAAGAACAATATAAAAAAATAAAGAGTAAAAATAAGGAGATCAAAGAACACAATACGGTCGTACATAAAATTTATATAAAAATTAAAAATAAAGAAGCAACTTTGCAAAAGCCAACAGATTCAAAGCCTAAAGAATCTAGCCCCAAATCTGATGAAAAGATTACTTTACCAGTAAAAATGAAGCAGGTAGCTATTCAGCAAAATATAGCTTCACAAGAAAAGTCAATTACTGTGATTAAGAAGCGAAAATTTGCTTTAAATAAGGATAAGTAAATTTGTAATTGTAAATTATAAAGAAAATCCCCCCTAAGCCTTGCAACTTAGAGGGGTTTTCCAGTAAATTCTACGGTACGCAGTTATTTGATGTTAACCCATCGAATAACGAAGATCATAAGGTTTGGCGACCGTTATGATTTCACCAAAGGCTGGTACCTGAACTCTATTTTCACAATAAACAGTGTTTAGATCAAGTCTCAAAATGATAAGTCTTCGTTAATCCGTGTTTTAAATCATCAAATAAGCATCATAGATCGAGCTTTGCCTGCTTCTGCGTGTCCGTTTTAGGGATTGGCATGCGTTGCATGTGGAGGGAATAAGTGTCACTGGTGCAACGTAGCGATAGTCGAAAGGCTAAACCGCTACAGGGGAATCTCACAAAAGCGGAGCGTTAAGAGTAGCTGTATAGGTTGGTTAAGTTGCATGTTGGGGAAACCCTCGCAGAGATACCGCCATACTTCGACAGGGAGCGCGTGGGAGAAGGTGCAAGACCTTTAGTCCTTGTCTGCATAGTCTGCAAAGCTATGTGCGGATACGACCGATATACGTGGCTCCGAAGCCAAAAGAATATGCGGTAAATCGGCAATACTTAAAGGATGTGTCATTTTTTTAAATGACCGCCTTTAGGGAGAGTATTGCCGAAACTCTCTCAACCGTTCACCAAAGCCAAAGCACGAAGTGCGACGCTTGGGTAACGAGTTGAGAAGTTGAGAGCATGTGCTTTTGCTTTTATAGGTTTTTATATTTTTATAGAAGAGCTTTTGAGAAGCTTGTTCTGCTTAGGCTATTATTAAAATCCAATTCTGTTTGTATTAATAATAATGTTATTAGAATATTTTCCTCTGACATCATCGCAAACAGTTGTATAGCTATAATATTCATAGGTTTTTAGAGTACCAATAATATAGCCTCTTTGAAAAATAGGTTCCCATTGATTAGTAAATGGGCTCAAGAAAAGACCTTGTGAACATTCAATCGCTAAATTATTTTTCACTACATTATTTTTAGGATTTGAGTGAACTTCTTTTATAGAAAAATATCTAATATCATTATTATTTGGTGCTGTTTTGATTGAATTTTTGTCTACATATATTTTAGAAATCTCACCTTGAACCGTACCGGGTTTGTCGGAGACCAAGCTTTCTGAGAGAATGTCCCGATGAAAAAAGTAAAATATACCCCTGAAATCAGAGAAAGAGCGGTTCAATTATTGATTGAATCCGAGAAAGATTATCCATCGAATTGGGCTGCGATCACCGCTATTGCTCCCTGAGCAGTATACTGCGCAAGGGTTGTACTCCTGAAACACTACGTGTTTGGTATCAAAAATATTTAGATAAACAAAATCCAGTTAAAGTACAGCAGCTTTCAGACCAAGAACGTATCAAACAACTCGAACGCGAAAATAAAGAACTGCAACGCGCCAATGAAATTCTACGTAAAGCAGCCGCTTTTTTCGCCCAGGCGGAGCTCGACCGCCCACACAAATAATGGTGGATTTTATCCATAATAATAAAGAGCTGTACGGAGTCGAGGCGATTTGTAGAATTTTACCGATCGCACCTTCAACCTATTACCGGACTCTAGATCTCTGTGAAAATCCAGAACATCGAGCAAAGCGAGATTTACATGACTTGCATCATGCTGAGGAGATTAAACGAATTTGGAAGGAAAGTTCAGGTCGGTATGGTGTACGTAAAGTCTGGCAAAAACTGAAACGTGAAGGCTATATTATTGCGCGCTGTACTGTTGCTCGATTAATGCAAAAGCTAGGTATAAAAGGTGTTTGGCGTGGTAAGAACAAACAAACCACCCGTAGCCGAGATGATCAAAAACGAGCGGATGACTTGGTAAAACGTAATTTTACTGCTGATCATCCTGACCAACTGTGGGTGAGTGACTTTACGTATATTCAAACAAATTCAGGCTGGGTTTATACTGCATTTATTATTGATGTGTTCTCACGAGCAATTGTTGGATGGAAAGTATCGACACGGATGAATACAGATATGGTGCTCGATGCATTGGAGCAAGCATTTAGGGCGGCAGAGGGGGCTGGAACGCTGAGTGCGCCCATGCCGCATTGCGAAGCAAAAGATAATCGGATAAAATGTAGCAATTCATATTCGTAAGCGTGGAGTAATCAGATGGGAAATTCCAAGTCAGCAGACAAGTAAGCCGCAACAACCAGTATTGTTGTTGCGGCGCTCTGTAAGGCTAGTCTCATCTGATTGCTGACGAGCAGACGTCGCCCGGTATTCCTTAATCGAGGGTTGATTCGTCATGACCACCACACGCCCCGCGTGGGCCTATACGCTGCCGGCAGCACTGCTGCTGATGGCTCCTTTCGACATCCTCGCTTCACTGGCGATGGATATTTATCTCCCTGTCGTTCCAGCGATGCCCGGCATCCTGAACACGACGCCCGCTATGATCCAACTCACGTTGAGCCTCTATATGGTGATGCTCGGCGTGGGCCAGGTGATTTTTGGTCCGCTCTCAGACAGAATCGGGCGACGGCCAATTCTACTTGCGGGCGCAACGGCTTTCGTCATTGCGTCTCTGGGAGCAGCTTGGTCTTCAACTGCACCGGCCTTTGTCGCTTTCCGTCTACTTCAAGCAGTGGGCGCGTCGGCCATGCTGGTGGCGACGTTCGCGACGGTTCGCGACGTTTATGCCAACCGTCCTGAGGGTGTCGTCATCTACGGCCTTTTCAGTTCGATGCTGGCGTTCGTGCCTGCGCTCGGCCCTATCGCCGGAGTATTGATCGGCGAGTTCTTGGGATGGCAGGCGATATTCATTACTTTGGCTATACTGGCGATGCTCGCACTCCTAAATGCGGGTTTCAGGTGGCACGAAACCCGCCCTCTGGATCAAGTCAAGACGCGCCGATCTGTCTTGCCGATCTTCGCGAGTCCGGCTTTTTGGGTTTACACTGTCGGCTTTAGCGCCGGTATGGGCACCTACTTCGTCTTCTTCTCGACGGCTCCCCGTGTGCTCATAGGCCAAGCGGAATATTCCGAGATCGGATTCAGCTTTGCCTTCGCCACTGTCGCGCTTGTAATGATCGTGACAACCCGTTTCGCGAAGTCCTTTGTCGCCAGATGGGGCATCGCAGGATGCGTGGCGCGTGGGATGGCGTTGCTTGTTTGCGGAGCGGTCCTGTTGGGGATCGGCGAACTTTACGGCTCGCCGTCATTCCTCACCTTCATCCTACCGATGTGGGTTGTCGCGGTCGGTATTGTCTTCACGGTGTCCGTTACCGCGAACGGCGCTTTGGCAGAGTTCGACGACATCGCGGGATCAGCGGTCGCGTTCTACTTCTGCGTTCAAAGCCTGATAGTCAGCATTGTCGGGACATTGGCGGTGGCACTTTTAAACGGTGACACAGCGTGGCCCGTGATCTGTTACGCCACGGCGATGGCGGTACTGGTTTCGTTGGGGCTGGTGCTCCTTCGGCTCCGTGGGGCTGCCACCGAGAAGTCGCCAGTCGTCTAACCGACGACTGGTAGCAGGCCCGCTCCGATGCGGCGCACTAACCATCGAAACCTCGTGAATGTCGGTATCCTGTCTGGCAGGATACCGCTCATTTCCCTTGTTCAGTTCATCGCCGTCGCCGAGCATCTGAATTTTCGGCATGCGGCCAAGGCACTTGGTATCAGCCAGTCGAGCGTCAGCGCGCGTGTGAAAGCGCTGGAGGATAACCTTGGTGTCCTGCTATTTGAGCGCCATGCGCGGGGCGTTCGGCTAACAGACGCAGGCAGGCACTTCATGGGGCACTGTTGCAAATAGAGATTTGAGTCGATGATGTTCCCTTTAAAAAGTACTTAGAGACCGAAAACCCTGTTGATTAGACACACTTCACCCTGAGGCTGACCATAATAAAATGACGATGCTTGTCC
>NZ_VOZV01000062.1:0-7972 GCF_013419565.1 Acinetobacter sp. YH12072
GTTTCATGCTGGCTTTTGAGTCGTGAACTTTGGCCCATTCACATAAGGAAAGCGACAGGTCAATATGACTGGCATCCAAGGAATACAAGGGATTCTTAAAGCGAAATTTATGAGCGACTTTTGAGTGGTCATAGTATTTAAGCAACTTGTAAAATAGCTGTTGATACAAGGCAGCAGGCTGCTGCTCATTGATTCGTGCCAGCGTGCTTCGGGGAATAGACTTTGCTCCGAGATGACTTAGCTTTTCCTGTTGGCACTCCAAATTGGATTGAATATCTCTCAGACTTTGCCTACAAGAGAATTGAGACATCAATATGGCAATAAACTGATCCCACCGGGAAGCCGCTCTAAATTTCTGTCCAACATGGTGTACTTTAGCAAGTTGTTCAAAATCCTGTCGCACAACAGGTTTAATTAGCTCATGAAATACGGTATTCTGATGTGACAAAACCTGAATCCTGGTCGTTAAAGTGTTTGTTTGCACTCATATTTTAACTGTTAGGACTCAGGTTTTTTTATTTAAAGCAAACTATGGGACAGCAGTGAGCTTAAAGCTCCCTTTTTCGACTTCATATAACGTGTATTATGTCAATTTTAGGGAAATTAAAGAGCAGAAATGAACTTAAATCTAAATAATAAAAAATTTGTAAATGCTAAAAATACATCTAATGGAGAAGTATCTCACGAGACTATTTTTAATTATTACCAAGTAGGTGAGCGTATAGAAGCTACCTATTCTGGTGGCAGTATTACCAATGGACATTTACTAGGTTTCATGACTTCTGAAAAAACTTTCACTATGGCATACCACCACATCAATGAGATGAATGAATTACGTATAGGTGAATGTAATACTGAGATTGAGATCCAAGCCAATGGAAAAATTAAGTTAATTGAAAATTGGCAATGGCGTAATGGAGACTGTTCTACAGGCGAATCAATACTTGTTGAAATGTAAGGTAGAAATAAATAAAGCCCAGATCTTAGATCGGGTGTTATTCACCAATTAAAACGGACACCTTTAATTAAGCCCTAGTGCTAAAGCCAGGGTTAAGGAGTGTCTTATGAGTCATATCGAAGTTATCACATTCAACCAGCGCCGCCGTCGCTATACTGCCGAACAAAAAGCCCAGTGTGTTGCCTTGAGCATGCAGGCGGGCTCATCGGTATCAGCAGTTGCACGGCAATATGGTATTGCCCCAAGTTTGTACTAGCTCAAACCTGATCTGACAGTTACCCATTTTTTATTGTGCCTGTCAGGTTAAATTTGAGCTAAATTCTTCTCAGCCCAAATCCGTTTTCCATCAAGTAAAGTTTCAAGTGGTGTACGACCACAGCACATTTTTCCTTGATGAGTCCGTTCAGTATTATAGAATTTCAGCCAATCGTCTAGATCAACTTGTAATTCTTCCAATGAGCTATAAAGCTTCTTCCTAAACGTAATTTGATAGAACTCCTGCAAAATCGTCTTATGGAAACGCTCACATATACCATTTGTTTGCGGGGAAGCTGCTTTTGTCTTCGTGTGATCAATATCATTGACTGCCAAATACAACTCATAGTCATGTTGTTCTACCTTACCGCAATACTCAGTACCTCTGTCTGTGAGAATGCGAAGCATTGGTAAGTCCTGAGATTGATAGAATGGCAACACACGATCATTGAGTAAATCAGCCGCTGTAATCGGTGTTTTTGTTGTATAGAGCTTGCAATGAACGACCTTGTTATAAGTGTCGATGAATGTTTGTTGGTAGATTCGTCCAACACCTTTGAGATTCCCGACATAAAAGGTGTCTTGCGCGCCTAAATAGCCTGGATGAGCTGTTTCGATTTCACCACAAGCAACGTCATCCTCATGCTTACGTTCAAGTGCCGCAATCTGCTGATCATTTAATTCAATACCATCCTGTGCTACTTTAGCCTCAAGTGCTTTTAAACGCTTCTTAAAGTTTTCTAAATCATGACGAAGCCATATAGAGCGAACCCCACTCCCTGAAACGAATACACCCTTCTTGCGTAATTCATTACTAGTACGGTGCTAACCATATGCGGGATATTGAATTGCGAAATCAATAACAGCCTGTTCAGTAGCATCATCTACACGGTTTTTTAAATTTGGTACTCGACGGGACTTATTAATCAGTGCGTCAATATCACCAGACTTCACTAATTCCTGATAGCGATAAAATGTATCTCTTGAAACGCCCATCACTTTGCATGCTCTGGATACATTCTGAAGCTCTTCAGCTAAATTAAGCAGACCTACTTTGTGTTTAATGATTTGATTGTTAGTATGCAACATAAGAAAGTTACCTTTGTTTGATTAAGATTTCGACACCTTTATCAAAACGGGTAACTTTCTCTTTTTCAAGAAGAATGTACGATCAAGTCTGAACTAATACATTTCAGCAGTTTGGATTAATTTGTTAAATGGTTCATCCCATGCATGATTTGCTAGTGAAAAACGCCCAATGTGCATTGGCATCATGGCTTTAGCTTTTAAATCCACCGCAGCCTTTATAGCCTCTTCGGCACTGTTGCAAATATAGATTTGAGCCGATGATGTTCTCGTTAAAAGTGCTTAGAGACCGAAAACTCTATTCACTAGATACACTTCACCCTGAGGTTGACCATAATAAAATAATGAAGCCTGACCTTTACGGAGGAGGGCACGCATCACTTCAATACCTTTGATTGTGGCATAAGCCGTCTTCATCGATTTGAAGCCTAAGGTCGCCTTGATAATTCGCTTTAACTTGCCATGATCACATTCGATCACGTTATTTTTGTATTTAATCTGCCTGTGCTCAAGATCCGGTGGACATTTTCCTTCCCGTTTTAACCGTGACAAAGCACGTCCGTATGTGGGTGCTTTATCCGTATTGATCACTTGTGGCATTTGCCATTTCTTCACATTATTTAAAATTTTTCCAAGAAAACAATAGGCTGATTTGGTATTACGTCTAGAAGAGAGATAAAAATCAATGGTATAGCCACGTTGGTCGACTGCACGATACAGATAAGACCATTGTCCATTCACTTTTACATAAGTTTCATCAATATGCCATGAGCTTAGCTCTTTAGGATTACGCCAATACCAACGTAAACGTTTTTCTATTTCAGGAGCATAACGTTGAACCCAACGATAAATCGTCGTGTGATCAACATTTACACCACGTTCAGCAAGCATTTCCTGAAGTTCACGGTAGCTAATGCCATATTTACAGTACCAACGCACAGCCCAAAGAATAATTTCACCCTGAAAATGCCGACCATGGAAAGGATTCATATACTGAACTTTTAGCTAGAAGGATATTAAGCTTATCATCTATAGCTATTTGCAACAGTGCCGAGCAAGCATTGCACGATCGAGGCATGCCAAAGAATGTGATTCACCATTCCCACAGAGGTATGCAATATCTTTCCATTCGCTATACCAATCGTTTAGAAGCAGCAAATTTACGAGCATCAGTCGGTACGACTGGTGATTCATACGATAATGCTTTGGCTGAAACAGTGAATGGCTTATACAAAACAGAGATGATTGAATATTTAAAAGCAGATTGGCAAAGTTTAGCAGATGTACAACTTGCGACATTAAATTGGGTAGATTGGTTTAATAAAAAGCATGTACACAGTGCACTAGGTTATGTATCGCCTTTTGAGTTTGAAGCAATGTACTATGATAAGATTAACCCGTTAGGTCAGGTGGCCTAACTTAAATAAAAAAATCTCCGATAAATCCGGTAAGGTTCAAAATGCGATTTATGGCTTTTTTATGTAAAAAAAAAGTAATATCTGTTTTATTGTTAAATTATAACAATTAGTATAAATACACCTATGATTTACAGATGAAAAAGGTAGTTAAATGAAATATTTTCTAAGTTTAACTTTGTTAGTTTTAGCAATGACTGGGTGTACTTCGAGTCCAAAGACTGAAACTTTACAAGATAAGGCTACAAGCAATACTTCAGCTGATACGCAGGTCCTTAAATTTTCTGGTCCAAATGGTTTATTAATTTTTCTGAAATCATCGGATAACTTTGAAACTGCTTTAATGACTGATAACTCAGGCATGGTATATCGTTTAAAGCAAACAGTTGCTGGTAGTGGTATTCGTTTAGCTAATAATAATGGAGTTTCAATTCACTTTAAACGTGGTGAAGGGGTTGTTGAATTTGTAAAAGACCAGCCAATCAGCATTACTGAAGTAAAATAATAAGGTTTAAACTTTAAGAGAACCCCACACCATAATCTACATACCGAAAGTTGGACACTATTCCTTGAAATGTGGTCAAACATGATCAAGGACTAATTCGCACTCTGTTAATGGGTGAATTCAAACATGAGGTGCGACAGTTGCAAAAGCCTTATGATAATCTGTGTGATTCATAGACATCACTTCAATATAATGGGTGTCTATGAACAGAGAAATTCAACAAAGACTCGTATGGGTTAAATTATTTGAAGAGACCAATAATGCTGGCCTGGTTTGTCGAAGATGTGGTATTTCTAGACCAACTTTACGCAAGTGGTGGAAATGATATTCTGAACAAGGTATTGATGGATTAAGTAGTCATAGTAAATGTCCCTTGAAATCGCCAAATACTAAAATCAATGCTGAGCTAGAAGCTTTAATATTGGAAATGCGCTCAGCTAGAAATCTTGGTGCTCGACGTTTGCAAACCGAATTAATGAGCTGCACGGAGTCTCGTTGTCCTTGGCGACTATCCATAAAGTACTATCCACCCATTAAGTCAAACCGATTAAAAAATTCCGTCGTAAAGTAGATTACATTTGTTATGAACGTCCATTACCAGGCGATAGAATTCAAATGGATACCTGTAAACTGGGTCCTGGACTATATCAGTACACATCTATCGATGACTGCACACGATATCGCATTTTAAGGATATATAAACGCCGAACAGCTGCGAATACACTCGACTTTTTAACTGTGTAATTGAATAAATGCCTTTTCCCATACAGCGAATACGGACCGATCGTGGACGAGAATTCTTTGCTGAAAAAGTACAGAAAAAATGATGCAGTATGGGATCAAATTTAGGCCGAATAAACCGGGTTCACCTCATCTGAATGGCAAGGTAGCGCTCACAAAAGACTGATGAATCTGAGTTCTACGCTACTGTAGATATCGATTCAGAGGAAATTCAGAGCAAACTGGCAGAATGGCAGCATTACTATAACTGGATGAGACCACATTCAGCTTTGAAAGATAAAACACCGATGGAAAGGTACTTGAATTATGTGAAGAAACTCCTTTCTTAGGTGAAGTCCAGAAGCAATACGACCCCTCAAATGAACGGATTCAACATGCCAATGACAAGATGTATTTAGAGATTGTTAAATTGAAACGATCTCTATGAGTTACGTATCTATATCATTTTTACTAATATAAAAACATATGAATAAAAATCACGCCCCGTTTAACTGGCAATAGTTTTTGAACCCTGTTATAAAAGCTTAAAAAAATCTAGCAAGTCTTTATTTAATGTCAATACTCATCCAGTATTGAGGTTTTTTATCTTTTCTTGCCTGTGATCTAGGTTGTAATACTCTAATTTCATACTCACCTGAAGCAGGTAAAATATAAATACCATTATCATCAAGCTCTGGAGAATATTCTCCAAGATTGATGGAGTCTTTTAATTGATTACCCCATAAGTAAGCTTCAACATTTCCTCCAGTCAACTTCACTTTTAACTTTTGCCCTTTTTTAGCATAAAATTTGTAGGAATCATACTTGTATCCATCTATCCTTCCGTAATAATTTGCAGAGTAAGCTTTTTTAGCAAACTTAACTACAATAGTCTTCCGTATATCATTGTTATCATTTGCAAGTACGACAGGGCTAACTATAGTTAAAGTTAGGGCTATCAAAGCGCCAGCTAGTAATTTCGTATTCGCTATTTCCATAATAAGGTTACCCTAATTCTTGTATCGCTCTTGACATAATAACATAACTAATAAGTAACCATGAATCATGGAGCAGAAATGTGAATAGTCATAACATGGGGTTGCACTTCAAATGCCAATTTAAGACTTGCAAAATCAATGGTTAATTAATTGGTTACTAAGGACTAGCCAATCTAAATATAAATTTTATTTAACAATTACTTATAAAAATATGTGATGCGTATGATACGCATCATATGAATATCGCTTAAATTTGCTATAATTGAATTGAGCAGTGCCATTTGTGGTTAGGTTAAAAATTCATGAGTCTTACTGAAATTAAGGTACGTCAAGCTAAACCAAAGGAAAAAATCTATTTTCTGGCAGATGATGACGGCTTAAGTTTGAAGGTAGAACCAAACGGACGTAAATCTTGGAGTTACCGCTATTCACTTGCAGGGACAAATAAACGTCCTCGCATGAAGTTGGGTGAATATCCTGTAATGTCCTTGAAAGAGGCCAGATCAGTCCGGGATGAATATAAATTTAATAATTATGAAAATAAACCACTGCATAAAAAATACATCAAAACTTTTCAGGATATTTGTGAAGAGTGGTTAGAATTTAAAATTAAAAATTCCTTTGAAGATGAACCACGATGCGGTGTAATTCAGCTCGCAAAAAAATGTTTAGATCAGGATGTTTATCCAAATATTGGACTAATGCCATTTATGGAAATTAAAAGATATGATCTAGTTAAGATTATTAAAAATATAGAATCTAGAAATGTAAAAGAACCTGTAAAGAAAGCCTATAGTTATTTAAATCAGATTTATGATTATGCGGTAGCGATGGGGTATTGTGAATATAATATTGCACATGGACTTCATAAAATATTAGTCAACAATAAGATTAAGAAAAACTATCCTCATTTAAATTCAGATGAACTATCTAATTTCTTAGCTAAATTAAATCAGATTAATACAGATCCTATTATTAAAAAAGCCCTGTTATTTAAATTATATACAGGCGTCCGTGGTGGAGAATTATTGCTTTGTGAACCACATCACTTCGATCTAGATAAAAAAATATGGAAAATACCAGCCTTACATATTAAACAATATAGAAGAAAGGTTATTTTAGGTCATGATATCCCTGATTTTTTTGTTCCACTATCTGATCAAGCACTTGAAGTTGTGAAATCAGCACTCGTTTGGTCTCATGGCGAAAAATATGTGTTTTCTAGCCCCCGAAACAATAATAAACCTATTCATTTTAATACCCTGAACTTGATTATCAGAAAAATGGGATATACTAAAAATGAATTAACTTCTCATGGGTTACGATCGACATTTAGTACCATATTAAATGAATCCGGTTTATTTCAATCAAATTGGATTGAAGCACAGCTATCTCATACTGATAAAAATAAAACCCGTGCAAGTTATAATCATGCAGAATATTTTAATCAGCGTATGGAAATGATGCAATGGTGGGGCGATTTTATTGATAGTTGTACTGTAAATTAATGGTTATGAAATCCAAGTTTTAATTAGAATAGGCTTTGTTGCACAAACCTATTCACCGCCATAAATCATTATCTAAAATTGCATCTCGTGGTAAAAGCTCAATGGGCCGGTTCTATGGCTATAAATTACATGTTGTGATGAATCAACTTAGAGAAATAGTCTGTTCACAATAATGATTTCTCTTAACTCGGTAAGCGTCCGCTGAATCCCATGCCTATTTTTTAATTTTGGTCGGATTTAGAGGTGGATCAGGAAATTTGAACAACACTTATAAGTGATATTTTGCTCCCCAAATGATGTTATAAACACCAATATATGGAGTATTTTATGGCACGTAGACCAAGAAGAAATCATTCAAATGATTTTAAAGCTAAGGTAGCACTTGCTGCGATTAAAGCAGAAGGCGGATTCAAGCGGCAAGTGCAACAGTATAAAAACCAGCCATAACTTCACTCGGTGTATACCAACCTAGTGTTTTTCTAGGACGATGGTTGAGTGCAAATTCTATCTGCTCTATTTGTTCGTTT